>JAGLDB010000001.1 GCA_023145935.1 Candidatus Sabulitectum sp.
GGAAAGCGGGGTTCGATTCCCCGTGGGAGCGCCAAAGAAATAAACACCTCCGCAGGGGGGTGTTTTTTCATACCCCGCGTCCCCGAAAACAAACCAGTTCACAAGCGAGGGAAAGCGGGGTTCGATTCCCCGTGGGAGCGCCAAAGAAATAAACACCTCCGCAGGGGGGTGTTTTTTCATACCCCGCGTCCCCGAAAACAAACCAGTTCACAAGCGAGGGAAAGCGGGGTTAGATTTCTTTCTGGGGTGCAAGTAGTACATAACTGCCCGGTCCGGTATGTGGAGTGTGTCAGTGGGTTCACACTGAAATCGAATGAGAGGTTACAATGGATTGTGGCTAGATGTTTGCTATGTGTAAGCTACTCTGTTGGTATTTTATACTCGTTCAGTTCCGTTACTAGCTTGTTTACATGCGTACAGGGGTTAGATCTTGACGGAGGAAGACCAAGGTGAAGTTCATGCAAGCGCTTAGCCCTTCGCACAGCATCATCCTCGTTTCCGAGCTTCTGCAGTAAAGTATACATCTCTTGCGAGTTTTTCTTGTATCTTGTTCCCAGATGAGAGGTAAGCTTCCCTTTGAACTCAGTCCGAGACATTCCTGTAATTCGCTCCTCGAAATGTAGAATGTACCATATTTCGAAAGCCTCGTTCGACCAGGCAGCAGTCATGCCTCGTGCTTCTGCTGCATTGATTGCATTGTCAAAGTCGTATGCAGGAAAACTATCTTTGTCAAAAACTACCCATACATGGTCATAAGGGTAGTCGCTGCACGAAGCTATATCCCGAAGCGAGGTAGCTGCCTCCACAAGTGATAATGTATTTGAACCGAGCCCCTTAATCTTGATATTTACAAGATTTCTTGGAAGTATAGCACTTAAAGCAATAAAGTAGTTTGGCTCTGTCTTCTCTCCCTCGCAAACGATGAGATAGCGTTCACGTTGTGGTCTTGTACGAAAACGTCGCTTCGTGCTGGGTTGTTTTAGAAACCAATCTTTATTTTGATCAGTTATTTTTACTGGTTTCCCCATTTACCATCTCCTCAATAAGGGCATCAAAATCACCAAGATATGGGATTGCACCATATTTGCCTCGGATGTAGTCTCTGTCGAAGCTTGCATCTTTACGAACTTTAGTCCCCTTTGGGAGTCTGATTTCAGCAAGAGAAAATAGATCAGTTGCCTCCTGTTGCATTTTCTCGGTAAACCACACTTGGTCACGCCTAAGGTGCAAATTTCTAAGTAAGTGAGTATCATGCGTGACAAATATCAACTGAGCATTCTTCGGGTTTGTTTTTGGGGAAAGGAAAAGACGCACGATTGCCCGAGTTAACAGAGGATGCAATTTTGCTTCGAGTTCGTCAGCAATTACAACAGCACCTTCACGTAGAGCCTGAAGAATTGGTCCAGCAAGCCGGAAGAACTTACGAGTTCCCTCTGACTCGTCAACATCGAAATCCATAAGTGCAGTGCCAATGACTTGGGCTCCGCTGTACTTGTTGTGTACAGTGCTGATGGACACGCGTTTTGCTTTGGCAAAATCAGCTAGTAAGCGTTTGCGTCCCTCATCTGACAGCAATTTGAACGCTGTGGATGTGTCGATGTTCTCCTCTTTAACAACGAAATCTAATATACAAAAATCTGCTCGCCGAATGAACTCAATGAGTTCTTTACGATGAGATTCATCACTCAGCATTTCAATTCCCAAGTGGGCATATCGTCCATCATACAGACCATGTATGATTCTAATATTTTGGAACCACTCAATGATCTTCATTGAGATTTTGCCGTTAAAGTTAGCAACAACAGACAAGAATAGGGCATTGTCCCTTGTTCTTTCTTCTAAGCCCTTTCCCTCATCAAATAATGAATCAACATCTATACCTTCGCCCTCACGAAGAAATAGTGGAGTCTCTTTCACGCGTTTGGCTTCAAAAAGCCACTCTCGCTGAATTGAATTCTGGTTAGACTCAAATCCATAACGATATTTACGGCCATCTATCAGAAAAGTTATTTCGAAAAGGCTAGGTTTATTCTCTGTTGATACATCTAATCGGAATGGATCAACTGCAATCGACTCTTGAGACTGGCTCTCTTTAGATGAGCTAATGACAAACCATCTCATAAATGCAAGTGCATTCAGGAGATTGGATTTCCCACTAGCATTTGCTCCGTATATGGCTGCGCTTCTCAGAAGTCTATAGCGACCGATATGGATGACATTGCTCTCCTCATGCTCCTTAACGGGATTTGCAGCTAACAAACTCAGCGTCACTGGTTGCTTGAAAGATAGGTGATTGCCTACTCGGAATTGGATAATCATAATTACACCTCATATGTGAGAAAATTACTCATGAATGTCGATAATATCATATTATGATCCTAAATGCAAGCCCAATATGTGAAGAATACTCTAAGCGGAGCCAAACACTAAAGAAACAAGTTAGAGCAAAATACGGGTGTTCTGATCTGATCAACCCAACGAGACTACTTCTTCCTTCTCGTGATACTTGAAGGGGATGAATGACAGAATTGTTGCTTTCTTCCAAGTTCTAATCACTACCGGAGAGAAGAATTAGTGGGTAAAGCGAACATAGGAAAGCTCCTTATAGAAAGCACTCTGATACAATGCCTTCATGATATCATGAACCGACTTGCATTCTGCATCCACCAGAAAAGGGTTCCAAAAGTATTTCACTACGGAATACCAGTGAATGCTGGTTCTCTGCTTTCTCGGGGGGGACGAATGAAATTCCTGAACCTGGGCAGTTGTTTCTGATGAAATTGTCTCTCTCCACGAGGTACATTTTGTTGATGTGGATCAGGATCTGCTGACTGAGGATGAAGAATATATGCATCGGGCTGTGTGGAGCAGGAATCCGGTTATTGCTCCCTGCATCTACCAGGGCTGTTTGAACAAAGCAATGCTCTACCGAATTAGAATGATGTTTGGTGGGAACCCCTATATTAAATAAATGACAACTCCGACCGCCGCAAGCGGCGGGGTATCTGTAAGCCAAAGAAAAACAGAAGGCAGAAGACAGAAGCCGACTGTTCGCCCCGAGGGGCGGGGAATTAGACCCTTCTCAGATTAAAGCCGAGCTGGACAGACTCTGGACTACCTGCGGGGTAGATGATCCCGGAACTGTAGCGCTGATGAAACTGCTAAAATCTCTTTGACCTGTAAAAAAGGGAACCCTTTCGGATCCCCTTTTTCTTTTTGGCGCTTAATATCAGTAAGCCCGGTTGGCCTCAACCATCTCTTTGACCTTCATGAGACGGGTTGTGTTACCCCTCTCCATTTCGTCAAGCTTGAGACGGATGTATCTGATTGCCTGCTTGATCTCAGGGATCATCACATACTCCAGAGAGTTAACTCTGCGCCTTGTGCTGTCGATCTCCTGAGCTATGAGAATAATGGCCTTCTCCTGCTCTGCAAGACGAATGATCTCTGGAAGAACCTTTTTGTAAACCTCGAGAGCTTCATCAAGCTCAGGAGGTGTATCGAACATTCCGTAGTTCCTTACCTTGCCCTCAATGGTCACTTTGAAAACAGGAAGGGTAAGGTTCATCACTCTTCTTGTTGATGACTCAACAACAGCCTTTGCGCCTGGATAGCGAAGAGCATCGAGAAGACCCTCTTCCTCCATGGCTGCTCTGGCAAAGAGGAACTCTCCATAGGCAGTTTCAAGCTGGGCTTCCAGCTTTGATCTTGCTCCCTCGTAGTGACCGATCAGGATCTTGAACTGACGCATAAGTTCATCAAGCTTGTCTTTAAGAAGCTTGTGCCCTTTCTGTGCCAGCTTGAGACGCTTCTTTAGCTGAAGCATCTCCATCCTGGTGGCTTTTACCTGAATTGCCATCAGTCTTGCTCTTTAACAGGCCAGTACTTGTCCAGGTTCTCTGGACGAATACGCTTCATTTCAGTTCTTGGAAGCAACTTCAGAAGCTCCCAACCAAGATCCAGCGTTTCAATAATACCTCTGTCCTCGTGCTCGTCCTGGCTTATGTAGCGTTTCTCATACTCTGCTGCAAAATGAAGGTACTTTCTGTCAATCTCACTCAGTGCCGCAACACCAAGAATTACTGAAAGCTCCCTGGCATTTTTACCAGCTGAGTATGCTGCCATAAGCTGGTTGAACAGATCCGCATGATCTTCACGGGTCTTACCTGCACCAATTCCCTTGTCCTTCAAGCGACTGAGGGATTCCATCACATCCATGGGTGGGTAGATACCCTTCTTGTGCAACTCTCTGTTAAGAATAAGCTGCCCCTCGGTGATATAGCCGGTAAGATCCGGGATCGGATGAGTCTTGTCATCCTCGGGCATGGTCAGAATCGGGATCTGAGTAATGGAACCTTTTCTGCCCTTGATCCTGCCTGCGCGCTCGTAAAGAGATGCAAGGTCAGTGTAAAGATATCCGGGATACCCTCTTCGACCTGGAACTTCACGCCTTGCAGCACTGATCTCACGAAGAGCATCACAGTAGTTTGTCATGTCTGTCATGATGACCAGAATGTGCATATCCTTCTCGTAGGCAAGATACTCTGCTGCGGTAAGAGCCATTCTCGGCGTACTGATCCTTTCGATTGCAGGATCATCTGCAAGGTTCAGAAACACAACAGCCCTATCCATTGCACCGGTTTCCCTGAAGTCTTTGATAAAGTAATCGGCTTCCTCGAAAGTAATTCCCATGGCAGCGAAAACAACTGCGAAGTTGTCATCCTGACCCATAACTTTTGCCTGCCTGGCTATCTGAGCAGCCAGAATACCGTGGGGAAGACCGTTTGCACTGAAGATGGGAAGTTTCTGGCCTCTGACCAGGGTGTTGATACCATCGATGGAACTGAAACCGGTCTGGATGAACTCTGCGGGGTAATCCCTTGCGTAGGGATTGATAGGGGCACCATTGATGTTTTCCATTTTTTCGGGAACGATGGGAGGATCGTTATCAAATGGAGGCCTTGGACGACCCTGTCCGTCAAAAATCCTTCCAAGCATTTCTGTAGAAACTCCCAGCTCAACACCTTTGCCCAGGAAACGAACCTTGCTTGTTTCAAGATCTGTTCCACTGGAACCCTCAAAAAGCTGTACCAGGGCTCTATTACTGTCTATTTCAAGAACTTTTCCATGGCGGAGCTCTCCACTGGAAAGCTCGATCTCCACAAGCTCTTCGAAACTTACATCCGTAACCCGATCCACCAGCATCAGGGGGCCGGAAATCTCCACGGTTGTCTTGTACTCCCGTATCATTCATCAACCTCCTTAAGCGTTTTCAAGCTGTATTTTTTCGTTCACAGCTTCGGTGATTTTTTTCTGCAGATCATTGATCTGTTCTATTTCTTCCTCTGGCAGATAGCGCATCTTCGCTATATCCTCCGACAGGGGAAAATCAAAGATAACCCTTGGGTGAACATCAGCTTCGATGGCTCTGGTCATCTCACGATGGGTGTGAAGAATTGTATCCAGCATAAGCTGCTGCTTCCTGCTGGAGGCAAATGTATCGATGGGGTGGAAAGCATTCTGATGGAGGAAATCCTCACGAAGGCTTCTGGAGGTAAAGAGAATAAGCTGATCCTCCGGAGAAAGGCTCTCGGCTCCAACCAAACGAGCGATCTCAAGAAGATTTGACTCGTCCTGAAGAAGAGCCATTGCCATTTTCACACCCAGAACCCAGCCTGTACCGAAATTCTTGTCATAGTAGGGTTTCAGGTTCTTTGTATACAAGCTGTAACTGTCCAGCCATCCGATAGCCGGGAAGTGACGCATATAGGCCAGCTCCGCCTGAAGGCTCCAGAAAACCTTTACCACACGAAGAGTTGACTGAACAACAGGATCAGACAAATCACCACCGGCAGGGCTTACTGCTCCAACAACGGTAAGTTCTCCCACTCTATCGCTGCCAAGGCACTGTACTTTGCCGGCTCTCTCATAAAACTCGGCAATTCGGGTTCCAAGGTAAGCGGGATATCCCTCTTCCCCGGGCATCTCTTCAAGTCTTCCTGACATTTCCCTCATAGCCTCTGCCCAGCGGCTTGTTGAATCAGCCATCAGAGCCACAGAGTAACCCATATCACGGAAGTACTCTGCAATGGTTATTCCAGTGTAGACGCTTGCTTCTCGGGCTGCAACAGGCATGTTGGATGTGTTGGCCACAAGAACAGTTTTGAGAATAAGGGGCTTTCCACTCTTGGGATCCTTGAGTTCCGGAAATTCCTGAAGAACATCGGTCATCTCGTTACCGCGTTCACCGCATCCCACATAGACCACTATTTCAGTATCAGCCCATTTGGCAAGCTGATGCTGAATAACTGTTTTTCCACTGCCGAAAGGTCCGGGAACACAAGCGGTTCCCCCTTTGCCTAAAGGAAAGAAAGTATCAATAACCCTCTGTCCGGTAATAAGCGGTTCTTCAGGAGCTAATTTTGTGGTTACCGGTCTTGATTTGCGAACAGGCCATTCCTGATACATCTTCATCTCTATGGTTTTTCCGGTTTCGGTAACTATTTTCGCAACCACAGTGTCGATGTTGTAATCACCCTTTTCAATCACAAATGTCACTTCACCGCAATTTCCAGGGCGAACCATAATTTTATGAATGATCAGTTCGGTTTCCGGAACTGTTCCTACAAGCTCTCCTCCAGAAACTTTCTCTCCGACTTTCATCTCAGGTGTAAATGCCCACAGTTTATCGTGATCAAGACCCGGAATGTTGATTCCTCTTGTGATCCAGTCTCCGGCCTGCTCTCTAACCTTATCCAGAGGACGCTGAATTCCATCGTAAATAGATGTGAGCAATCCGGGTCCGAGCTGAACAGAAAGAGGATGACCTGTCTGATAAACCGGATCACCAGGCTTCAGTCCTCCGGTTTCTTCATAAACCTGAATAGAAGCCTTGTTTCCTTTTAATTCTATAATTTCACCGATAAGCCGATAATCCGAAACAAAGACAACATCAAACATCTTTGCTTCCGTCATACCAGTGGCGACCACCAGCGGACCGGCTATTTTGTCAATCCTGCCATGTATCATTGCTTCCTCCGACTCACTGCTCATCCTCCGCCATGAGGTCTACACCCACGGCTCTGATGATCAGGTTTCTGATTGTGTCCTCGCCTCTGTGCTTCGATCCGGAAACTCCGGGTAAAACCACAACAGCAGGAATCGGCATACTGACAACCTCATCAACTTCGCTCTGGAGGTGATCCAGCATATCCTCGGTGATCATTATCACAGATACTTTTTCTTTTACAAGGGACTTGAAGATTTTTACCGCTTCGTGCCCCGACTCCGGCGTATATGTTTCCACTCCAAGAGCCCGGAAACCCAGCACAGAGTCAGCGTCACCGATGAAGGCCGTTCTGCCCTTTTCCGCCATGCTTCCTCCTATCCTCTGGGAACTCTGGCGCTCAAGCGCCTGGAATCAATGCCAGCTGCTTTGCCGGCTGCTATCATTTTCAAATGGGAAGCTTCCAGCTCACGGCGAAGAACATAAGCTGCAAGAGGTCCAGGGCTGAACATGTCTCCTGAAGCTCTTTCCAGTATATCGAGGATCATCAAGTCGCTCTCGCGCTGAAATGCAAGGAATGAACCTGATTCCAGCCCTTGATCCAGAGCCGCTGCTGCCGCTTCAAAACCGGCTTTTTCCCCCAGAAGAGTGGCTAGTCCAGAAACTCGCGCAGCCTCTCCGATCTCTGACGGTGTGTGATATCCCCCGTCAAGCATCAGTTCTTCAACTGCTGACGAGGTCAACAGATCACTTCTACACCTGGCTGCTGTGAGAAAATTCCTCAGTTCTATTTTTGTTTTAGGAAGACTGCCTACAGGTTCCTGAAGTTTCCCCAGATTTTCCGACTCTACCCTTGCTGCAAGTCTGTCCAGAACAGAATCAAGCACAGCGGCTGTGGGAGAATGAAGATTCTGTATCTCCTCAAGAGCATTCTGGAATTGTATTGGAAGCACATCAACAATATTGCTGTCCCCCCAGGATCTTTTAATATCCTCCACAGAGATCATTCCAGAAGGTTCAACCTCTACATCGCCATTTCCGCCTGAAACAAGGTTTTTCCAGAGGTATCTGGCATTCCTGACATCCCTTCTCAGAAGAATACCTCGAGTGAAATTGCTGTCATTTGAAAGCTCTGCAAGCTCCTCTTCTGCACGATGAGTTGCGCTTCTCAAGACTCCATCAAGATCGTCCTCTGCCTGAAGAAGGTTACCGTACCAGGAATCTCCCAGAATCCTCAACACCTCATCTCTATCCTCCGCGGTGATCAGCTGGTTCCATGTTCTATTTGAAAGAAGAGACTCTTCCAACCCGCTGACTCTACCGCTTGCATATGCGTAAGAACTTCCTGACACTGTTACTCCACCTGACCCTCCAGCGGCAGAAGCCGCGAGAGCTCCATCACCATTGCGTCATGGTTGAGCTCAGAAATCATGGAAAGAGTAGCGTTCAGACTTATATCGCCCGATCGCATGAGGATTCCACCGTGGTCCGTGTGTTTGTCTTCTGCTAAAACGAATTGACGCTTGTCGGTAGAGAGCTTCTTAAGGAAAGCCTGGGTTATTCTCTCTGCGTCTCTTGTGCAGATCACTACCTCAACTTTTCCATCAAGATCGCATTCCCTGAGGAGAACGCTCATAAGATCGAGATAATCAGGAGAAGATGCAATATTTTTTACCGAGTCTGATATGACCAGGTCCACGATCTGCCTGCGGTGGCTGAGAAGCGCCTTTTCCATCTCACGACGGGAATGACTCTTCAGCTGCCTGGCATTTGCCTCTACTTTATTCCTGATTCTTTCTGCATCCCTGTTGTGTCTCTCCTTGATCCTGGATTTCACAACATGAATAGCTTCCTTCTGTTCATCAAGAGCAGACTGAAGAATTTCATCTACCTGAGCTTTTGCATCGTTCTCGATCTTTGCCAGTATGGCTTGAAGTGACATGGCTGCCCCTCTAACCTATCTGACCCAGCATGAGGAAAGATACAAGAAATCCGAGAATGGCATAGAACTCAACGAAAACAGCAAGAATAAGAGCCTTTGCACTGTCATCCGGCTGCTTGGCTGTCATCATGGCTCCACCTGCGCAAACTTTTCCCTGATGGATTCCAGACATAAGACCTGCAAGTGCAATAGGCAGACCTGCTGCGAAAACCTTCCAGCCCACAACCATGGTTAATGGGTTGTCTCCTGTGAAGAGCGCGATCTTCTGAAGCAGAAGGAAGGCAATAACGAAACCGTAGATTCCCTGGGTTCCCGGAAGAGCAGTGAGAAGAAGAAGCTTTCCGAATTTTTTAGGGTCAACACTCATAACGCCTGTGCTTGCCTGTGCTGCAATACCAACTCCAACGGCACTTCCAATACCAGCAAGGGCACAGGCAAAAGCCACGCCCAAGTATGCAACTAAGTAATTCAATTCATTCCTCCTTGTTTTAAACTATCTTTTTATTCTGATATACCTTGGTTCATATCGAAACGCCTTGAACGAGACTCCCGTTCCATCGTAAAACTTGCTGAAGAACTCTACGAACTGAAGTCGTGCTGTATGAATAAAACCGCTCAGCGCAGCCATTGCGAGATTGAACAGATGACCTGCCACAAGAACCAGTACAGTAAGAACTATTCCAATCACAGGGACGCCCCTGAGCATTGCTGCTATCTGATTGATCACAGAAGCGACTATCGCACTGGAAAGAGCAAGAGCAAACAATCTTGAGTAGCTCAAAACATCACCAAGCAGGTTAACAATGCCGTAACAGGCGTAAGCCCCCAGTCCAGCCTTTCCTCCAATACCCTCGGCTTCCCTTCCTCCCATTACAAAAATGAGAACTGTTCCGATACTAAGCATTGTAAGAAAAATTGTATCTCCTATTCCCGGTATCGGGTAAAGAATTCCATCAAGCAGATAATGGTTAAAGAGCCACGGGAAAAGGCCCAGAAGAGCAAGCATCCAACCGGTCTGATCGATCACTGCAGAAATACCCTCACCGGCCCGGAGACGCTTTTGAAGATTCGCAATGATTCCCCATGCAAGCTGGATCAGACCAAAGCCAAGGGTAAGGTAGAGAAACTGCTCCGAAAGAGCAAAGCCATCAGATACTCCTCTGATGTAGCCGGGAACGATTTTATTCAACGGCATAGCAGCATTCTGCAGCAGCCTGGGAAGTGTATCAAAGGGGATTCCGAACCATCCGCCAAGAATAGTTCCCCAGAAAATACTGGCAATTCCTCCCTGAAACATCAGTCTGAAAAGCCTGGTATTTCCCTGGTTTTTATTTGTCAGATACCAGCCGATCGCTGAACCAGCAGCAAGAGCAAGACCATAGCCGGCATCGCCAATGCAGATTCCAAAAAATACCACATAAAAAGGCGCCATGAGGGGAGTTGGATCCGGGTCGGATCCCTGAGGTCTGCCGTACATGTCTGTGAGCATTAAATAGGGATCAATCGTTGCACTCTCTGAAAGAAAAACAGGCGGAACCTCGTCTTCGTCGGTTGGAACCAATGAAATATCCGCTTCGCCAAGCTTTTCCAGATTGTCTTTCAAAGAGGAAATGTCATCCTCTCTAATCCACAAATGCAGTAACAGAGCCGAAACACTGGTCCTTCCCGCTGTTTCCGCCTCCTGTTGAAGGGCATGAAGCCCCACTGCATCTGAAAGGGTTTTCAGTTCTGGAAGCTTCTGCACAATAGCATCCGCCTCAGAAGAAAGCATACTGATTTCCTTTTTGATCCCGCTGTAAATCGAATCCAGTTTCTTTGATTCCTCAGCTGGAGTGGCAAAAAATCCCGAAAAATCAGCAGCGACAAAGCCTGCTTCCGTTAAACCCGTGACAATTTCAGAATCACTGTTCTTGTGCCATACTACAATTGCCTTATCTGCGGAAAGCTCTTCTACATGGAACAGACCAAATTCCTGCTGTAGCTTTTCCAGCGGAAGAAAGCCCTCTCTGGGGGACACAAATCCTGCCCTGATTGTGAAGATCCCATCACTTCGCAGCTGATCAAACCGCATGGGAAAATCACTCCACTCATGTACAAAATCAATTCTGCGCTGGGTTTCTTCTGCCCTGGCGCTAAGATTGATCAGTTCATCGGATATTTCCGCTGCTCTGATCGCAAGTTTTTCAATCTCCCCTGTATGAAGCATTTCTGACAATTCATCCACTGTTACAGCTTCAATCGCCTTCTGTTTTTTTGCAGAGCTGCGATTCTGGAGAAAAGGAATAATCTTTTCCAGAGAGGTGGTAAGAGTCTGATAACGCGAGCGATCAATTTCCTCAACCCTGGAAAAAGGAGCATCCTCTATTGCAGACATATCTATCAAGTGAATGCTTCCGGTCTTCTCCAGAAGAGACAAAACATCTGATTTTCTTGTAGAGTGACAGAGAATCTCAGCCTTAACTACGCTGTCTCTGGCCATTATCTTTTCTCTTTTTCGATAGCCGAGCGAATCAACTCAACGGCTCTTGGAGCAATATTCCCGGATATGGAATCCAGATCTTTTTTTCTCTTTTCGAGATTGACTTTCTGCTTCTCTTCAAGAAGAACAAGTTCATCATGAACTTTACTCATGCCTGTTTTCTCGTACTTCTGAAGCTCTGAAGTGTACTCGTTTTCTATTTTTGAAACCTCTGCGGGAATGCCCGTTCTGATTCTGCGGGCTTCTCGCATAGCTTCTTCCACCTTTTCTCTGGCCATTTCTTCAGAGGAAAGAAGGGAGTTCAGCCTGTTGCTCACAAAGTTCACCACCCCTCGTGTATGCAGTACCTGGGGAAAGAATCCTCAAGCAATGTGTAAGTTGTGGATATCATGCCATAAATCACTCTAGGTGTAGCACGTAACCAGCTACCGCCCTTCGTCTTTGTTTGTTTTCCACAAAAAATACAAGTTTTCAACATTCGGCTTGATGTTGCTCAATAACTACTGTTTAGGCTTGGATTCAGCACCACTCATACTGCAATGACCTTCAAAAAAGACACCTTCTTCGATGGTGAGAGATTTTGTGATTATATCTCCTTCAATACGAGAACCATTCTGAAGCTCTAACTGTTTTTCCGCCTTTATGGTACCGTTTACAGTTCCACCGACAATAGCGTGAGTGACGGAAACATTGCCCTTGATCCGACCTTCATGTCCTACTGTTAAAGTACCGGCAACATTAACTTCTCCCTCAACAAAACCGTCAACCCTAAGGCCTCCCTTAATATTGAGAATTCCGTTAGCGGTGCTGCCACCACCAATAGTAGAGTTAATTGCACTGTACGAATCATCTCTAGCCATAACATTTACCTCTTCTACTCGGGGTAGCCCCCGGAAACTCCAGCAGTAGCCAGATTTTCAATAACCGACCGCGTGTCGCGTATTTCCTGTAATTCCAACTCTATTTCGTCCAGCCTGATGTTCAGCTCTCTTGCTGCGGACAGAGAGTCAGAGAGCAGACTATTCGCCTCTCTGAGCTCAGCCGTTCTTGTAAAATCCGCCGTTCCCACAGAAAGAACAATCACGGCGGTGGCAACAACAAGAAAAATCAGTACCGCGAAAAAACGAAAAACTACCAGCTTCCTGCCGGATACTATCCATTCTTTTCTACTACGAGTAGCATCATGCGGTATTATGTTAACAGTAAAGCTTTTATCTATATAACCCAACATCACTCCCAGCTTAATCAACAACACACGCTAATCTAAAACCGATCTCCCGCAGGGTCAAACCTGCTTGACGGCTAAAGACTTGACAGCATCTTCCCTATCTGATCTTTTCCCATCTTTCTACCAAGACAAGCCATAAGGAACAGGCGAATTTTGCAACCGGCCATATCACCAGCAAACAAAACACCTCTCTTTGCCAGATCAACTCCTCCTCCCGGGTAGGAGTAAACTCCAAGAACACGGCCCTCATGACATCTGCTGGTAAGTATTACGACAACACCAGAATTAATGGCTCTTTCAATGGCATCGGCTGTATCCGGGTGTACATTCCCTCTACCGAAAGCTTCTACAATTATTCCTTTGTAGCCTGACCCGGCTAGAAAATCAACAATATCGTGACCATACCCTGCAGCGGTTCTAACCAGTCCTACCTTTTTCTCCAAAACCAGAGGACCTTGTGGAAGATTCATCCGCCATATTGGGCGACGGTGATATATCACCCTGTCATCATCAACAAAACCAAGCGGCCCGTAGCCAGGAGAGTCAAAACTGCTGACATTGGATGTACATGTTTTTGTAACTCTGCCAGCAGCATGTATTTCATCATTCAGAACCACAGTTACTCCCAGATTCTCTGTCTCTGTACAAACAACGCGAACAGCACTTCTTATGTTCCTCGGTCCATCCACACCCAGTTCGCTGCTGCTTCGCATTGCTGCGGTGAAAACCACAGGAAGCATTCCCTCCAGATGTATATCAGCCATAAATGCTGTTTCCTCAAGAGTATCTGTTCCGTGGGTAACCACTACACCATCAAACTCCCCGGATATTTCTATTTTTCTAAGTTCCTCTGCGATGTCTACCATTATTTCAGGGGTAATGTGGGGGCTTGGGAGATTCAGGTATTTTCTCAGCACAACCCTGATATCAGACATGGAATCAATGCTGCTGGTATCTATGCTGGCCATGGGGCTCAGTGAAAGCCCGTTCCCCTTATGCAGCATCTCAATTGTGCCCCCTGTGGAAAGAATAAGTATATTTTTCATGTCGTTACTCTTCCACAGAAACCGATAGGGTCTTCAGGTATTTCTTTAAAGCCAATGGATTTTCCGAGTACTGTTTTGCCTCCTGCAAAAAACTCCTTCTTGCTCCATGAACATCGAGAAGTCTCATAAGTTCCGAGTCTGTTCCCGCCGCCTGCAGAAGAAGTTGGCTCTCTTCAAGAAGCTGAAGAAGCCCCTCTCTAGCAGGATCGACAGTCCACTTGAGAATTATTGCAACTGAATCTGCATTGTCTCTGTATTTGCGTCTCATATCAGAACTTATCTGCCCTGCCTCGCTGGCGCTGACAATACCGCTACCATACTTGACTCTTCTAAAAATATCCTGTACCAGCTCAGTGGTCTCCGATATTTCCAGCAATGGTTTCCCGGAGGTAGAACCAATACCGCTGAAAATCCAGGAATCCATTAATCCATCAGCAATCTTGGATTTTTCAAAATCAGACTGAATCTCAAGCATGGCTTTTTCAACAGTAACAAAGAAAGTGGCAAAATTTTTCATGAATACCACTTTCCCGTCAACCCGGTTCTCAATGGCAAGCCGTTCATTCAGTATCCCGGTTAAAAGCCTGCTCTCTTTCATCCCCAGCATGAGAAGATCGAGTCTTTCAGAAGAATTTCTTTTCCAGAGCGGAAGAAGAAAATGCTTCTCCATAAGAGCGAAACCACTCTCTGGAGTTGTAGCATCCCTGAAGCAGCCCTGCAGGGTAGACAAAAAGTCATCAGCAGAACTGTACCCCAGAAACTCCACAGCATCTGTTGCTGCCTTTGCCATCTCCGCAGCAATTTTCGGGGACTTTCCAGAAACAAGGGCTATCTCTATTGAACAGTTCAGCAATGGAGGGAATGCTATCTGTCGCCATGCATGATAAATATCTTCTTCTATAAAACCTTCTATAGACGCAAGGTATGAATACAGCTCCGAGCTTACATCTGCTCCAATTATATCATCTCTGAAACGATCAAGCAGCGATAAATCTCCAGACAGGATCAGGATCTCATCAACCATCTTTCTGTTCCACTTGAGAGAAAGACTGGCGGCTCCGGGAATACCCGCTCTTTCTATCTGTCTGGAAAAATAGCCCGCTGTATTCAAAACGGATTCTCTGGCATTGCTGTCTGAGGAACCGGCCAGAGCAGATACAGCCCCGTACAGCTTCATTCTAGTCGTATCTTCTCTAACTCTGAGTGTGTTCCATTCCTCTCTTCTCTGATTGGACCAGTTTTCTGAGATAGAGAGAGGGGGCGGTGTTTTCTGGGAAAGCCATGAACCTAGAACAGTGACACAATCCTGTTGGATCTCTAAATCAATTCCCCTGACAAGATACTTTGCGAAACCTTCTCCAGCGGTCATTCCTCCCACACTTCTTGAGAATTCATCCCCTATCTCAAAAAGGAAGGCAGGGAGAGCCTCCGGCTCTCTTTTGAAAAGTGAGATTGAGTCTGGCAGGATCTCTCCGAAAAATGTTTGGGCTGTTCCACCCGGATTAACAATCCTTGTGCTTTTTGACAATACAGATCCGTCCAAAAAAAGAAGTTCAAGAAGCTTTTCTACAGTCTCTGCGTTTACGGAGTCCAGAGCGTAGGGGTTATCAACAAAAGCTCTTAAGATATTCCCGACCCCTGTGCCGATAAAGTCGGTGAAAATAGTGTCTCCTCTATCTTCCCAAACTGCAAGCCTGCTGAATCTATCACAAATTGAACGAAGCCCGGCAATAAACTCTCCTGTTTTCTCGCCTTCAAAGCCCGGAATGGAAAGTAGATCAACCATCAACCCGTCAACCAACTCAACCCGTCCACCAGCACGAAAAACTTTTTTGAAAACATTGTGTTCAATCTCTCTCAGTTTTTCAATTGCCCCTGAGGAATTGTAGCCATTGACGGCAAAGTCAAGACAATCATCAAAAACCGGATCATCCGGTTGCAGCTCGCCTAGCAAACCGGTTACAACATTTTCAAGATACCTGTTTCTATTATTGATGTCTTTTATTTTTCTGATAAAAGATATAACCTTCTCTTCGGTGGTTAAATCAAATGAAAGAAGAGTATCAACCCAGGGTGGCACAAGACTGGAGAGCGCTCTGCTGCGGTCAGCTGGTGAAAGGGTATCAATCAGTCTGCCGGTGGGCAGAATCCGCGAAAGGAATTCCTTTCTGTTACCCTCATTTGATGCTCTAAGCACCAGAGAGGCTGCAGAGAGAATACTGGAAGTTTGTATTCCACTCTGGGTGGCTTCGTCCAGATGCAGGATTGCCCAGTAAGCCGTGGAATCATCCATATCTATCAAGGCCCTGTAAAAGCCCTTTAAAGATGTTCTATCCTGTACTGTACTAAAAGGAAGAACTCTGGAAACAATAGTGGAAAATGCGTTTATATTCTTCACAGAAGGTCTTTTACCTTCCAGGGTTCCTTCAACCAGCTTTTTCAGGAAGGCCAGAACTTCGCTGGTTATCTCTTCTCCATTTGACTTGAGGAAGTTCATCACTCCAGAAATAGAAACACCACCAGACAACATTTCTAGAAAAACTACCACCGAATAACCCAGATCCGATTCATCTGCTTCTGCTATTCGATGAGAAATAACTTCCTCTGTAAAATCCATTTTGATCTGGTGATCTACAAGTGGTGCCAGCTGAGGGAACCTGGCAAAATAATCTGCAATTTTATCCAGTGACTTGATATTAAAAAGAGTCGCAGCTTTCTGCTCTCTTTCCCGTGGGACAAGAACATCCAGCCCGCACTTCTCTTGAACACCACGAAGAATCCCCGCAAAAAAACGGATAGAGCTCATGGGCACAAGTCCTCCGATAAGCTTTTCCTGAACACGGCTCCCCTTTTGTATTATAAGCTTCCATATCTGTTCATGATCCCTGTTGTCCAGAAGCCATCCTGTCTCCATGGTGTAATCGAGAATGGAAGTGGATTCTTCTGTTGAAAGATCAAGACAATTTATGGCGAACAGGGATTTCCCCAGAGCGGAAAGTATCCTGTCTCCTCCGGAAGCTGCCCTTACACAAACAAAGGCAAATCTATCCGGGAACTGTTCAGCAATACTAAAGAGTATCTCCAGGTTTGATCTGCTCTGTATCCCGGAAGAGAGCAGCGCTTTGTACCAGCAAGCCAGAGAACTTGCAAGGTCCCTTTTGAAATCAACCAGTTCATGTAGTGCTGCAAGAGAAAAATAGCTGGTGACAGCAAAAGCCATTTTTCTTTTATTCAGTCTGTGGCAAACAGTAAACCAGCTGTGCGCAAGCTTTTCGTCAATATCTAAAGACGCGGGTTTTTTTGACAATTCCGTGTAAAGCTTTTCAGCGTCTGATCTGTCCATAATGGAGAGCAGCGAAGCAAGAGCCGGAACAGAAAACCCAAGCGATGAAGAAATAGCAAGCCTTTTCACAGAACCGGTAAGTTTGGGCACTTCCTTAAGTTGCACCTGCTTCGAATCCGGGAAATCAGGTACATTCACAAAGGGTGACTGTACCATTACCCAATCAGTCTGCTTTTTCTTCAACCAGGCCTCTATGCGTTGAGCAGTCTTTTTACTAACAGGCATCTGCTTTATTCCTCGCGGTTTCCCTCCTCTGTTTCTGCCTCTTCAACACTTAATAGTTCAGCAGGAAGCAAAGCAACATCAGAAACAATATCATTTTTGTGAAGGTTCATGAGCTTAACGCCCTTTGTGGCTCGGCCGATCATTCGTACATCATCACCACTGAACCTGATAACCATACCGGACAGGGTCACAAGAAGTATCTCATCCCCTGCGGATGGCACGGAAATCGTCACAACAGATCCATTTCTTTCATCTGTGACAATGTTGATCACTCCACTACCTGCACGGTGAGTCTGCCTGTACTCAGAAACAGGCGTTCTCTTTCCGTATCCATTTTCTGTCACAGACATTAGAATATCATCGGGTGATACAGCAACAAGGCCGACAATTCTGTCATTGCCCTTCAGCCTCATGCCGGAAACTCCCATAGTATCTCTGCCTTGAACCCGGATTTCCCCTTCAGGGAATTTAATGGCTCTCCCATGGGAGGTGGCAAGAACAATATTGGATTCCCCATGGGTCATCACTGCCTGTACAAGTTCTGAATTTTCCATGAGTTTGATGGCTTTTATGCCTTTTTTTCTTGGGTGACTGTACATGTCAAGAGCACTCTTTTTCACTCGACCGTCACTGGTGGCCATGACTATGAATCTGTCACCGGAGAAATCTCGTACACAAACCCTGGCAACAGGTCGCTCGTCCGGTAAAAGCTGAAGAAGGTTAATTATGGCCTTACCGCGACTGTTTCTTCCTGCTTCCGGGATTTTCCAGACCTTTAGCCAATGACATCTGCCCAGATTGGTAAAGAAAAGGATGTGAGCATGGTTGGTGGAAGTAAATACCTGCTCAATAAAGTCTTCATCCCGAGTTGTAACTCCTGTTTTTCCCCTGCCGCCGCGAGACTGGCTACGCCATGTATCCACAGGTAATCTCTTGATGTATCCCCTGTGAGAGACAACAATAACCATTGGATCATCTGGTATCATGTCTTCAATATCTATGCCATCGGAAGCCCAGGGAACTATGGTAGTTCTTCTCTCTTCACCGTATTTCTCAGCAACCTCTAAAAGCTCAGCAATAACGATTTCCATCCTTAACTGCTTACTGCCAAGAATATCCTTAAGCCTTGCAACAAAAACCTCAAGTTCGGCCAGCTCTTCCTCCAGTGATTTTCGGTCAAGAGCTGTGAGCTTACCAAGACGCATCTCCATAATAGCCTGGGTCTGTTTCTCGGAAAAATCAAAGGTTTTCATCAATTCTGCTTTGGCTTCAGTCTGGCTTGACGCTGCCTTTATGATCCTGATCACTTCATCAATGTTGTCCTGTGCCTTGATCAGGCCACGAAGAATATGTGCTCTGGCTTCCGCTTTTTCGTATTCGAACTGACTTCGCCTGAATACTACTGTATGCCTGTGTTCCACGTAGAAAGAAATCATTTCAAGAAGAGTCAGTCTCCTTGGTATGTTATCAACAAGGGCAATAAGGTTTGCCCCGAATGTGGTTTCAAGCATGGTGTATTTATACAGCTGATTCAGTACCACCTCTTCAATTGCATCCCGCTTAAGAACAACTACAATACGCATTCCGTTTCTGTCAGACTCATCACGAAGATCAGCTATACCGGTAATTCTCTTATCCTTAACAAGATCGGCGATAGACTTGATTAGTCTTGCTTTGTTGACCATGTAGGGCAGTTCGTAGATCAGTATGCAAGATCTGCCGTTGACCTCTTCGGAAACAACTTTGCCGCGAACCTTAATTTTACCCCTGCCGGATCTGTACGCACTTCTAACTCCGCCAAGGCCCATTATCACCCCGCCAGTGGGGAAATCAGGAGCCAGCACAATATCCATTATCTCTTCATCAGAAACATCAGGATCCTGGATAAATCTGATACAGGCATCTACAATTTCACGAAGATTGTGAGGGGGAATATTGGTTGCCATTCCAACAGCAATACCGGAAGATCCATTTACAAGAAGATTTGGAATTCCAGATGGGAGAACAACCGGTTCTTTCAGTCTCTGATCAAAGTTCATCTCAAAACCAACCGTGTTTTTCTCTATATCAGAGAGCATTTCCTCGCCGATACGCGCCATCCTGGCTTCTGTATATCTGTAAGCCGCAGCAGGATCACCGTCAACAGATCCAAAGTTACCCTGGCCCTGTACAAGTGGATGCCTCAGAGAAAAATCCTGTGCCATTCTTACCATGGCATCATAAACAGAACTGTCACCGTGTGGATGATATTTACCAAGAACATCACCAACAACAGTCGCGGATTTTCTGTATGGTCTCTGGTGAGTTAATTTCTGCTCGTACATACTGTATAGAATTCTTCTATGTACCGGCTTAAGACCATCACGGACATCCGGCAGTGCTCTCCCAACCAGAACACTCATGGAATACTCAATGTATGAGTTTTTCATCTCGTCTTCAAGCTGAATAAATGCTGTTCGTTCCCTCTGCTGGGGGGTTTTTGCATCAGTAGTCAAGATTCTTCACCTCCGCCGCATGTTCTTCAATAAATAGCCTGCGAGGCTCTACTTCATCACCCATGAGTATGGAAAAGATCCTGTCTGCCCCAACAGCATCATCCATTCTGACCTCGAGCAGTGTTCTTTTTTCCGGATCCATGGTGGTCTCCCACAACTGATCCGGGTTCATCTCTCCAAGACCTTTGAACCTTTGAATTGATACTTTCAGAGAACCTGTTTCGTTCTGTATTACAGAGTCTCTTTCCTTTTCAGAAAAAACATAGCGCTCCTTTTTACCCCATTTGAGTCTGAAGAGTGGAGGTTGCGCTATGAAAATGTGTCCCTCGGATATCAACCTGGGCATGTATCGAAAGAAGAATGTGAGAAGAAGGGTTCTAATGTGAGCACCATCTACATCAGCATCTGTCATTATTATGATTTTACCGTAGCGTAGTTTTTCAATATCAAAATCTTCTTCGCCGATACCGGTGCCGGTTGCTGTTACAAGGGTTCTTATCTCGTTGTTGTTTAAAATCTTGTGCAAAGGAGCTTTTTCAACATTAAGAATTTTACCCCTGAGGGGCAGAATTGCTTGAAAGTACCTGTCTCTGCCTTGCTTTGCACTACCCCCTGCAGAGTCTCCCTCAACAAGAAAGAGTTCTGCCTCTTCTGAACTTCTAACGGTGCAGTCTGCAAGCTTCCCCGGCAGTGATGCGGTCTCAAGAGCGCTTTTTCGTCTTGTTAGTTCCCTTGCTTTTCTTGCCGCCTGCCTGGCGGCACTGGTATCAATACACTTTTGAATTATTTTTTTTGCTGTAGCGGGGTTTTCTTCAAAGAATTGTTCCAGCCCGGAATAAACCATGGTTTCGGTAACGCCTTTAACTTCTCGATTACCAAGCCTTGTTTTTGTCTGGCCCTCGAACTGAGGGTTGGAAATTTTGATGCTGATCACCGCAGACAAGCCCTCGCGTACATCATTGCCGGAGAAAGTCTGACCTGTTTTTTTAAACATACCGTTTTTAGTGCCGTAATCATTAAGACATCTGGTAAGTGCCGAGCGGAAACCTGTCATGTGTGTCCCGCCATCTACTGTGTTAATATTGTTGGCGAAACTGAACACATCTTCCTGGTAGCCAGAATTATACTGAATAGCAACATCTGTTAAAACAAAAGAACCATCATCCAGTTGTCCTTCTTTTGTTATCTGTATGGGTGGGTCGTGAAGCGGGTGCTTGTTTTCATTAAGAAAACTCACAAAAGAAGTAATTCCTCCGTCATACTGGAAGTCTCGTGATTTTCCGTCCTCTGTCCTTTTGTCTGCAATTGTAATGCGAAGACCACTGTTGAGAAACGCAAGTTCTCTAAGCCTTTTAGTCAGTATATCAAAGCTGTACTCTGTGGTTTCAAAAATATCTGAGTCGGGCATGAATCTGATAGTGGTTCCTGTTTCCTGCTCATTACAGGATTTCTCCGTCAGGGGTGAAAGCGGAACACCCCGGACATAATCCTGTACACAGGTACTGTTACTCTTTCGTACTTCAACATGAAGAGAACTTGAGAGTGCGTTTACCACACTGACACCAACGCCATGCAAGCCGCCTGAGACCTTGTAAGAGCTATCGTCAAACTTTCCCCCGGCATGGAGGGTAGTCATAACTACCTGCAAAGCGGAAACCCCCATCTTGGGGTGCGTATCTGTTGGTATACCTCTTCCGTTGTCCTGGACAAAAATTCCACCATCTTTTTCAATGACAACCTTTATGTTGTTGCAAAACCCTCCCTGGGCCTCATCAACACTGTTATCGACAACCTCGTAGACCAGGTGGTGAAGACCTGACGAAGAAGTGGACCCTATATACATGGAAGGTCTTTTACGGACAGCTTCAAGCCCCTCAAGAATCTGTATTGATTCTGCTCCGTAGACGGCTGCGTCTTTGTCGGTCAAAATATTGCCTTTCTATTAACAGGTCGGTCGAAGTACGATTTTCAAAGAGCGAAAAAGCTCTATACCGGCCGCTTCATTCAAAGCCTCAACTATTTCACTGCTTCTGTACCGCAGCTCCATGGCCACCGCTGGATTCATTGCCCTGACAATTACTGTGGAGTCGGAAAAACCCTCTAAAGAACACATGCCGGATATCTTCCCACCGGCTGCTGCTTCCCAGAACGTCAAAGCTCGTCTTCTGGAAGAAAATTTGTCCAGTTCCAGATTCCGCCATAAATTTTCAACCAGGCAACGAACACTTTTCATCTATCTCAAACAGTATCAGGAAGTCTTACTGGCATAACAAGAGTCAGATAATCAATATCGGCATCATGCTCTTCTTCTGTGATAATAACAGCCGTTGAACTATCATTAAGATGAAACAGAACATTTTCACTTTTCATGTTTCGCATAATGTCTACGATCAAATTTCCGTTAAACGCAATCTGAAGAGGTTCCTTGTTGTATACAGCCTCTATCTCTTCTCGTGCTTCGCCGGCATCTGTGTTCTCCGCATGAAGAATCACCTTGTTATGCTCTACAGTAAACATAATCTGATGGGTAGCAGGGTTTGCGATGATCCTCATTCTTTTAAGTGCACCGAAAAGATACTCTCTGTTTATGGTAAGAACATCGTTATTGTTTTGGGGAATTACTTTCTCATATGGAGGATAAGGTCCTTCAATCAACCTGCTGTAGACGCTCGTATCGTCTACATGGAAACTAATCTGTGTTCCGTGTGATGACATGTAAACAGGTTTCTCAGAGTTTATCTTTAAAAGAAGGTTGAGAGCTTTTGGGGCTATGATCGACTCTATTTCAGAATCTCCAGCGATTTCAGTCATTTTTACTTTAGCAAGTCTGTGACCGTCTGTTGCTACCATCACAAGTCCTTCTGAATTCAATTTCCAGAAAAGACCGGTTAAGGAAGCTCTAATCTCACTTGCTCCGGCAACAGCATATGCTGTTTTCTTTATGGCTTCTTTAACCAAAGCAAGAGGAAGACTGATACGATCGTCTTCTGAACCGGGGTTTGGAAGAGAAGGATAACTGTCTCTGCTACTGGATGGAAGTGTAAACGAGCTTTTTTCACAACTGACTGTTGTTCGTGAACCGCTTGTGTTTATGCTTACATCAGACCCGGAAAGTTCTCTGACTATCTCAAGAAGTTTTTTACCTGGAAGTGCAACAGAACCCTGGGTTGAAATTGTGGCTGGTACCAGTGTTACAACTGTGGTGTCAAGATCTGTTGCTGCAAGTCTTAGCATATCTCCTTCAGTTTCAAGAAGAATATTGGAAAGAGATGGAAGACTGGTTTTAGGTGAAAGAGCAGAGGCAACGGTATTGAGTCCGTTCAAAAGCGTCTTGTGATCAACAAGTAATTTTACCATAAAAAGTCCTCCACAAAGTCTTTAAATTAAACTCAAAAAACAAAAATACAATCATAGTAATTATAGTGTAATGAGTGTGCAAAAGTAACCCTTAGTCGCAGAAAGAAGGCAGAGGACGTGTTGAAAAAAAGTGGAAAACAAAGTAGTGAAAAAGTAGTTTTCAACAAATAGAAGTTGAAGAAGGAAATAAAGAATTAGTGCACAAAAAACTAAACAAGAAGAGACTCTCTGATATCTATGATCTTTCTCTTGAAGAAGGCATCATCACTCATCATGTTGTTGATACGCTTTATTGCGTTTAGAACTGTGGAATGGTCTCTACCAAAAAAAGATCCTATTTCTTCAAGGGACAGGCTAGTCAGGTCTCGCATTAGATACATCGAGATCTGTCTGGGAACAAGAATTTCCCTTTTTCTTTGTTTGCCTTTGAGTGTGTTGGGGTTAACACCGAAAAATTCGGCAACGCTTGAGGTAATAGTGGTCGGGTTAAGTCTTCTGGATGAAGCTCCCAGATATTCAGTGATAATGGAACGAACGTTTTCCAGAGTCAGGTCGATATTTTGAATTCTTATGTTTGCAGCAATAAGATTCACAGCACCCTCAAGTTGTCTTACATTTGATTTCACAGTCTCTGCCAGGTAAAATATTATTTCCTTATCCAGCAAAATGTTTTCGTCTCTCAATTTCTGGTTGAGAATGGCAAGTCTGGTTTCAAGAACAGGAGGCTTGATATCAACAACCATACCGGATTGAAATCTCGAGATAAGGCGTTCAGCCAGCGGTTCAAGTTCGTGAGGCGGCCTGTCGGAGGTAACAATGATCTGGCGTCCACGAAGGTACAGATCGTTGAAAAGGTGGAAGAAAAGATCCTGAGTTGTTTCTTTGTTTGAAAGAAACTGCACGTCGTCCATAATTAGATAGTGCGAATTTCTGAATGTGTCTTTAAAACTTTCCAAAGCCATGAAATTGTTTTTGTTAGGAATCATTGCCCGGAGAAACATGGTAAGAAATTCTTCACTTGATATGTAACAAAATGTTTTGTCCGGGTGATTCGTTTTTATATGGTTGGCAACCGCTTGAACAAGGTGTGTCTTACCCAGTCCAACACCACCGTAGATAAAAAGCGGGTTGGTTGATGATTGTCCCATTTCATAGGCTACAGACTGTGCTGTTGCAAAAGCAAGCCTGTTGTTCGGCCCCTGGATGAATCGATCGAAAACATAATCGGGCTTTAGAAAGTTTGAAAACAGCTCATGTCTGGATGAATTGTTCATTCTACCCACGGAAAGCGTCTCGGGAATATGAGTGAAAACAACCGAAACATCGGTTTCGCCACTTACTTCTCGAAGAAGCTCTTCGAGTTTTTCTTTGTAGTTGTGGGTTACAAAATTAGCTCTAATCTCGGAATCAAGGCCAACAGTGAAGACTCCGTTATTGAAAGATCTAAAGGAGGCAGTGGACAACCATGAATTGTAGATCTCAGAACCCATAAGTTTTTTTGCCCTGTCAAGACAAAGATCAAAAACATCCTCTGGCAGGAAAAGCATAAAGCAGATCTCCGAATCGTAAATTGGATAGTTAAATGAAACACCACATAATATTGAAATAAATAAAAAAAACAAGTCCTTTTTGAATTCTCAAAGCAGAACTTGACAACTGGACGCTATTTAGATAAATTTGCGCTTCTAGTATTGTTAATTTGAAAAGGGCACAGTGAACTCAGATATGTGTTTACTTGAGGAATACAGAGGAAGACATGAAAAGAACATTTCAACCAAGTAATATTTCAAGAAAAAGACGCCATGGATTCAGGGCGCGTATGGCAACAAAGGGTGGACGAAAAGTAATCAACGCAAGAAGACGCAAGGGACGCAAGCGTCTTATTCCTTAATTCTTGAGAAAACTCTGTCTACAAAGTCTAAAGTCTGGATGGCAGTTCAGAAAACTCTTAAGGCGGGGGTACCGGTTTACAGGTAAAGTTTTAAGGGCAAGGTATCACAAGAATACCCTGGGTCGAGTACGCCTGGGGTTTTCTGTATCTGCAAAGACGGGAAATTCTGTCCAAAGAAATCTTTTTAAAAGAAGATTGAGACAGTATTCCGTAGAAGTGGTTGTTGAAAAAGGATTTGATGCTGTTATCTTCCCAACAGTACCACTGAAGGATACAGACTGGAAAATGATAAAGGTTGATATGGACAGGCTTGTTAAACATGCAGAAGAAGAATCATAAATGAGAATATTTCTTATAGCTGTTGTTAGAATATACAGGCGGGTCTTGTCACCGCTTCTACCCCCAAGTTGTATATATACACCGACATGCAGTGTTTATGCGGAAGAAGCTCTGCGAAAGCATGGGGCTTTCAGAGGAACAGTTATGGCTACAAAACGAATTCTAAGATGCCACCCCTGGCATTCAGGGGGCTATGACCCCGTACCGGAGGTTGAAAAAGATGAGTGATCAGTCACGGCTGTTTCTTGCAGCTGTTCTTATGCTGGGTGTTTTGCTGATTAGCTGGTTTGTTACAGGAAAGGGAGGCAGTACACAACAGAATTCGAATGTTCCGATAGCAGCACAGCAGGCAGAGCCTGTGGCGTCGAATGTAACGGAAGAACCAGTGAATGCGGATCTTGCCCGGGATTCCATTATTCTCCTGGTAGATCAGGAACAGGAGTTTGTAAACGAAAGAATAGTCACTGTAATTATTCCCGGAGAAAATCCAGGAGAAACTCTTGTTGTAGCAAGACTGTCCACATCAGGTGGAGCTGTGGAATCCTGGGTACTGCAGGATTATCAGGACCACCCGGGCCTTGGAATAGGTCAGCTTGTTGATCTTGCGAATGAACCATGGCTTGTTTCCAGGAACAGCAGCGGAAGCCCTGTGAATTTTGTCTATACAGGGCCAGATACTGTTGTGGCTGGGGAACAGGGTGCAGTTCTGACATTTGTTGCAGGACCATCTTCGAAAACATTTACATTTGAGCGGGGCTTCTATGGATTCACTCTGGAAAAGGTCGGGCTGGATCTAACTTCCACCATAGAGCCCGGAACAATTCCGATTACGGAAACACAGACGACAGATAAGGGATACTTTACAGCATCCTGGTTTACAAACTCTCATAAAAAGGAAAACTCCGAAAAGATAGAAGGATTTCAAGCCACTGGAAATGTGGCGTGGGTAGCTTCAAGTAACAAGTATTTCACATTAATTCTCATGCCGGAAACCATGGAAAGAGCAGACGGATACGTTGCTCCAGGAGAGGGCGGCTCTGCAAGTATTGCTATTGACGATAACAAGATTACCGTTTTTGCAGGACCAAAGGCATACAAACTTCTAAGTGATATTGGAAGATCTACCACTGATATGATCGATTTCGGCTGGCCGATAATCCGATGGATTGGAAAACTTATTTTCCTTTATCTTACAACAGCACTGTCTTTTGTGAGTAACTGGGGAGTACGGATCGTTATTTTGGCATTCACCTTGAAAATTATTCTTTCGCCGCTTACTACGAAGAGTTATGTGTCCATGCAGAAAATGCAGAAGATACAGCCGGCAATGAAGGAGATTCAGAAAAAGTTTGCAAAAGACCCGAAACAGCAGCAGGCAGAAATGCAGAAGCTTTACAAGGAGAAAGGCGTAAATCCTATTGGTGGTTGTCTTCCGATGTTGCTACAGATGCCGGTGTTTTTTGCCATGTACAGAGTTCTTGCGAACATGGTGGAACTCAGAGGAGCGGGATTTGTTTTGTGGATAAATGATCTATCAAGACCGGAACTGCTTTTTCACTTCCAGACAAAAGTTTTAGGGCTTGAGGGAATCGGGCTTATGGCCGTTGTTCTTGGAGTGATAATGTTTCTTCAGCAGAAACTCACGGGAACAAGTGGAACAGGTTCTGCTGCGCAACAGCAGAAAATGATGATGTACATGATGCCTATATTCATGACATTTCTCTTCATGAGATTTGCATCCGGTCTTACTTTGTACTGGCTTGTTTTTAACATTCTAACACTTGTTCATCAGGAGCTTATTAAGAAAAAGCTTACAGCGGATCAGGCTGATGGAACAGCAAAGTGATCTTATAGCGGCTCTGGCTACCCCTGAAGCGGTATCGGCAATTTCATTGGTGAGGCTCTCTGGGAAGGGAGCCTCTGCTGTAATAGAAAAACTGATGAAACTTGAACAGGGAGCTCTTACAGGCAGGAAACGCGCAGTGGGAGACCTTGCGGGAATTGATTACCTTGTTGCAATATCATGGCCGCTGGGGAAAAGTTATACCGGCGAGGAAATGGTAGATCTAATGTGTCACGGATCACCGGGTACAGCAGCAAGAATTCTTGAAGAGCTGGAAAAAAACGGAGCCAGGCTGGCCGCTCCGGGAGAGTTTACAAGAAGGGCATGGCTGAACGGAAGACTTTCTTCTCTGGATGTTCTGACTCTTTCTGCCAGGTATACTGCAGGGGAACAAAAGACAAAGCATGGTGATCTGACAGAAGAGCTATCAGAACTGACAAGTGAACTTGAAGGCTTTATAGAATTCAGCGAGGATCATGAAGTATCAGAGGAGAAACAGATAACCCTTCTTCTTGAGAAATTGCTCAACAGGACCCAAAAACTTGTGGTATCTGTAAGGAATACGGAGATCCTGCCAAGGGTCTTCATCATGGGTCCGATGAATGCAGGCAAATCAACTCTTTTCAACAAGCTGAACGGAAAAGAGATCGTTGTGGTGTCCCGCAGAGCTGGTACTACAAGAGACGGTGCAACAAGAATAGTTCCCTTTTCCGGCAGACTTGTGGAAATATCAGACAGCGCCGGCAGTGGAGGCACAGAGCTTGACAGCCAGGCGTATGAACTTCTGGAGCGATCGTTGAAGAGCGGAGACAGAATAGTTTGGCTCGATCCATCTTGCAGCTCTCCGCCTGGTAAACTGATGGAACAACACGAAGTGCTTAAGGTATGTTCTCTTTCTGACAAAAACCCGGGAAAATGCAAACCGGGATGGCTGGTTCTTTCTTCCGTGACAGGGGTGGGTGTAGACAAAGTAATAGAGTTCATGATCACCACCCACTGGGAAAGTCCCTCCTGGAGAATGCAAAGAATGGTTGGTTTGCTGGAAGAGGCAATTTCTGCATCAAAGGGGCACGATATTGCAATGGCCGCAGAGATCGTAGGAGATGTATTAAGAGAAGCAGACAAACCGCAACGATATGGGGATGCTGTGGAAAGGGCACTGGAGAGGTTCTGCGTGGGAAAATGAGAAAACGGGTTCTTGTTATAGGCGGTGGGCATGCAGGGGTAGAGGCAGCGATTGCTTCAGCAGCCATAGGGTGCAGAACGACCCTGGTTACACCGGACATTTCAAGGATATCGTTAATGTCATGTAATCCTGCCATGGGTGGAATTGCAAAGGGCACGCTTGTAAGAGAGATCGACGGTCTTGGGGGAGTTGCCGCTGAATCTGCCGATAGTACAGCAATCCAATTCAGAATGCTAAACACAAAAAAAGGTCCTGCTGTATGGGGGCCACGGGTTCAATCGGACGTGACAGCTTACACCAGCTCCCAGAGAGCAAAGCTTGAAGAGGCTGGAGTTCAGATAGTACAGGGGCTTGTAACTAAGCTTATTGGCCCTGAAAAAAAGATAACCGGTGTTTTGTTAAGCCGGGGAATAGAGCTCAACGCAGAGGCGTTTGTTTTGGCAACAGGAACATTTCTTAACGGAATGCTTTACAGGGGAAAGATTTCGTGGCCAGGCGGAAGAAGAGGGGATGTGTCTGCTGTTGCTCTGGAAAAAGACATAAGAAAACGAATGTTTCACGTGAAACGATTCAAAACAGGAACATCGCCAAGAATTATAAGAAGCTCTATCGATACTTCGTGTCTCGAGGAGCAGATATCTCACGACATGCAGTTCAGATTCAGCTGGTCTTCCAGGGCTGGTGTTAAGAACAGGGAAACATGCTGGGTGACAAGGACAACCGGTGAAACAGAAGGAATAGTAAAGGAAAGCCTTGAGAAGTCTGCTCTTTACTCTGGAAGAATTCACAGCAAGGGGCCGCGGTATTGTCCCAGTTTTGAAGACAAGGTAACCAAGTTTCCGGATAGAACCGGTCACCCCATACACCTGGAGCCCATGGGGCTTGCATCAAGGGTCATGTATCTGAATGGCCTTTCTACCAGTATGCCGGAGGAAATTCAGGAAAAAATAGTAAGGTCTCTGCCGGGGTTCCGGAACGCTGTTATTTCAGCCTACGGTTATACTGTGGAGTATACATGTTTTGAAACTGGTGAATTCGAAAAAACAATGAGACTGAAAAGAACGGATAACCTGTATGTATCCGGTCAGATACTCGGTACTTCCGGTTACGAGGAGGCCGCCGCAACCGGGCTTCTAGCAGGTGCCAATGCCGCAAGAAGAGTTCTGGGAATGGAAGAAAGAGTTCCCGCTAGAATGACAAGTTACCTGGGAGTAATGGTAGACGACCTTGTAACCCGGGGAACAGATGAACCTTATCGACTGTTTTCAAGCAGGTCAGAGAACCGGCTCAACCTCAGGCAGGACAACGCGGACAGGCGGGTATTTTCTTTTGCTGCGAAACTGGGAACCCTCTCTAAAAAAAAGACAAGAGAATTCAAGATACGCGAAAAAAAGTACAGCAAACTGAAGCAGGAATTGTTGTCCCGGCGTTATCAGGGAAAGTCGATAGAGGAAATATGCAAAAGGCCCGAAGTAACACCAGAGGACATTTCAGAAATAATCGGGTACGATCAGGCTAGCGTTGAAAACCGGGAAATAATCACCACACTTGTGCTTGATATGAAATATGCAGGATATGTGAAGCGAGCAGAAAAACGATTCAGGGTCCGCAGGCGGTACAGTGATGTTTCTCTTGCGCATATCAAGGATTACAAGATTGTGGGAACTGTAACCATAGAAGCAAGAGAGGCCCTTAATAAAAAAAGACCCGGGACCCTGGCAGATGCCGAGGCGATACCGGCAGTGAGGCAGGCAGACCTGGACGCCCTTGTTCTGTATCTTATGAAGAATAGTGTTTCACGTGAAACATAGCTTTCCGGAGTCCTACAATCAGGCGCGGAGTGATTGTATTCTTCTTGGTGCTGATCTTTCGGAAGGGTCGTATTTAAAAATCAAAAGGTTTCTTGATCTTCTTCTGGTTAGCGCGGTGAAAACAAATCTTGTGGGACCTGCGGAAATTGACCGTTTGTGGACTAGGCATGTGCTTGAGTCTATTGCGTTTATTCCCTTTCTTGCAGGTGATACCGTTATCGACATTGGTACAGGCGCCGGTTTCCCCGGAATGATTCTTTCTCTCTGTGGATATGATGTGATCATGGTTGAATCGAGGAGGAAGAGATGTGCCTTTTTAGAGACTGCTGCGAGAAAATGCGGGGTTTCCTGCCGGGTAATGAACAGCAGAATTGAAGATTCAGGGCCTTTTCCGGGAAATAGTCTGTTTACATCCAGGGCAGTCAAGGGCCATGAAGAAATGATAAAGTTGATAAGTCCAGCTGCACCCGCAGGGTTTTCTCTTGTAACCAGAGTTCCCCGTCAGGCGGAAACTTGTTCCAATACAGTAATATCAGAAGAACTGCCCATGCCTCCGCTTGACCGAAAGGGGTTTATTCTGCAGTATCGACACCCCAGTGTAAAGAAATTATAAGGAAAGGTGACCTAAATGACCAGAATTCTTGCTGTGGCCAACCAGAAGGGCGGAGTAGGTAAAACCACCACCGTTATTAATCTTGGTGCCAGCATTGCCGTTCACGATAAAGAAGTACTTGTTATTGATCTTGATCCGCAAGCAAATGCAACCAGTGGTCTGGGGAATGAAGAGGCAGATACAAAAGGTATTCACAACTTCATTTCAGGAGAAAATACCCTGGATGAATGCACTGTTAAAACAGAGGTTGAGGGCTTATCCCTTATTCCTGGAGCAAGACATCTTGCCGGTACTGAAATTGAACTTGCGGCCCAGGACCAGCGGGAATTCTTTCTGGCACAGGCACTTGCAGAGTCAGACCTTTCCGGTTACGATTATGTTCTCATTGACTGTCCACCGTCTCTTGGGCTTTTAACTATCAATGCGCTTGTTGCGGCCCATGGCGTTATTCTAACCGTTCAGAGTGAGTACTATGCTCTTGAGGGGCTCTCGCATCTTATGGAGACAGTAAAAAGAATAAAGGCTCACTGGAACAAAGACCTGAGCATTTTTGGCGTAGTTCTTACAATGTATGACAAAAGACTGAAGTTGAGTCGGGAGGTTGAATTCTCTGCAGAGAAGTATCTTGGAAAGTCTCTCTTTAAAACACGCATTCCAAGAAATGTTCGACTGAGTGAAGCTCCAAGCCATGGAAAACCAGTTATTTTATATGATGCATATTCCAGCGGGGCAAAGAGTTACATGAGTCTGGCCAGGGAGGTTCTGTCAAGGTGAAACGAAAAAACGCACTTGGAAGAGGGCTGGAATCATTGCTGCCAAGTATCAGTATGGAAGAAAATGCCTCTGAAAAAGGAACGCCTGCAGAAATTCCGGTTGATGCTATTGATCCTAATCCATTTCAGCCAAGAATCGATTGGAACGACGAAGAGCTTTCTTCTCTTGCAGAGTCAATTAAACAGCAGGGCATCCTGCAGCCTATCGTTTTAAGGAAACATGGCAGCCGTTATGAGCTTATTGCAGGAGAAAGAAGACTGAGAGCTTCGATACTGGCAGACATGCAGACAATTCCCGCATTCATAAGGGAAGCTACAGATGCGCAGATGATGGCTCTTGCCTTGATAGAGAATATCCAGAGGCAGGATCTGAACCCGATGGAAAAGGCAGAGGCATTCACCCGGTTTTGCGCCGAGTTCGACCTGACCCAGGAGGAACTTGGAAAACAAGTTGGTATAAGTCGTTCAGCAGTGGCAAATTTTCAGAGACTTACGGAGTTGCCTCTTTCGGTAAAAACAATGGTAAGGACTGGTAAGCTTTCAATGGGACACGGCAGGGCTCTTCTTGGTTTGGCTGGTGAGGACTCTATTGTAAGAACAGCAAACATGTGCATTGCCAGGGGATATAGCGTAAGAGCTCTGGAAGATGCTGTAAGAAAGATCACCGGCAGAAAAACGCTGAAGCGAATAAAAAAAGAAACGATACCAGAAATAAAGCAGCTGGAAACAGAGCTTCAGCGAGTGCTTGGAGCCAGGGTTATTCTTAGGGATTCCGGAGGATCCGGCAGATTGGTAATAGAGTACAGCTCTCTGGACGAGCTGGACAGGATTCTTAGTATAATAAGGGGTCGGGGAAACTCGGCATAGTTCTACACTAAAAACAATATCGGAGGTTTTCATGGCTTACAAAATTAACGACAACTGCATCAGTTGTGGTGCCTGTCAGGGCGAGTGCCCTGTTGACTGTATCAAAGAGGGAACACCCTATGTAATAGATGCTGCAACTTGTATCGATTGTGGTGCCTGCGCAGCTGTTTGCCCCGTCAGTTGCATAGAAGCTCCCTAGCCCTGCAGAATTTTTAAGAATGCAGCCGCACAGGTTTTCCTGTGCGGCTACATGTTTTTTACTAGAAATGTATACAACTGATAGAGTTGTTCCACCATGATCTTTGCGGAAAACGGAGCGAGATCCTGATCTACTGTGGCGAGTATTTCATTCCTTAGTTCCGGCGAGGAGAGTAGCTTACAAATTCCTTTTGCAAGACATGCAATATCGCCATGGCTGCACAGAAATCCATTCTTAAGCCCGTTAATGAGTTCGGCAATTCCACCAACGTCCGTGGCAACCACAGGAACCCTTACAGCAAGAGCTTCCAACATGGCCCTGGGGAGCCCTTCACTTCTGGAAGTTAGAAGGAAAACATCAAAAGCAGGGAGAATCTCGGCTACATCTTTTCTGCTTCCCAGCATAATAAAATTTTCTTCCATATTTTTTGCTTTGATGTATTGCTTTATGTAGCTGTCCAGCGGACCATCTCCAACTATTACAAACCTGACATTCGGAAAAGAAACTCTGACCTTCTCAGCAACATCAATAATTGCCTCTGGATGCTTCTGAGATGCCAGTCTTATAACAGTACCAACTACCGGAAAAGCGGCAGGGATACCAAGACGGTTCTTTGCCTGAAGATTATTCCCCCGCTGGGCAAAGAAAGACTCAAATTCCACACCACTTCGTATCAGCTGATAGTCTTCCGGTTTGCCAATTCCCCAGTTAACACCCTTTTTAATGTCATGAGGACTAACGACAATATTTGAATCTGCAAGGTTATAACCGAAGCGTTCAAGAACAGAGTAGAACGTCTTAAGAATGGGGTGCATTGTATCAAAAAAGGACCATCCATGAACGGTTTGCACTATCTTTGCAGGTGTTTTTGCATACGCTGCGGCAAGTCTGCCGAGAAATTTTGCCTTTGATCCATGGGTATGAACAATGGAGAACTGATTTTTTTCAATAATATTCTTTATCTCAAAAAATGCTTTGATGTCGTGGTAGATGGATAGTTTTCTTACAAGATGCGGAGCGGTAAAAACAGGAATACCATACTTAATTGAAAGATCACTAAACGTGCCTTCCGGCGAAATTTCAGGTCCGGTCAAAACAGCTGAGGGGTATCCCATTCTTGTGATCTCACGGCAACTGATCAGCGTGTTCATCTGAGCACCGCCAACAGCCATTTTCGTAATGATGTGCAGTACGGTGGTTTCTTTTTCTGACATTACTTCCTTTTCCTGCTTATTTTGTCAGACGTTACATCTTTTCTGAAATAAAGGCACAACCCGTAAAATACAACAATCAGAATCGTAAGCCCGGAATAAAAGAGGGGGCTGAGAAAAATAGACCCGATTGCCCAGAAAACAAGAACGGGAAGCAGGAGTTTCTTTGTATGCCATAGCATGGTCTTTAGACTGTTGTTTCTGTAAGAGTTGTAGTCGCGAAAAAGATCTTCAGCAAAACTGAACAAAACAACAGACAAGGCAGTCAGCCCCAGATGAAGAGGTATTCCACCAACAAGATGACGGTTCTGTGCAAAAGCCAGAATGCTTGTCACAAATGGAAGCAGAATCATTCCGCCCAGAAGAAATCGCATACCCCAGAGCAAAGCCTGATCCGAGGTGAATTCCTTTCCCGGAGTCTCCTGTTTTTTAATAAAGACGGTTAGCAGGTGTCGGGAAAGCCGGAAAAGCCCGGAGAGAAGCAACACTACCACCAGTACTACTCCATAATCCATGAGTCGCTGAGGCAAAATTATTTCCTCCTTTTGTTTCTTTTGATTTGATATATGATACCAGAAACAGCAATTACTACCACAATAACCCAATAAGCAGTGATACCACAAGCTACATTAATCCAGGCGATTAGATTTACAGTTCCCGTTGCAGCAAGCCCAGCTCCGGCTAAAGAAGTAAGTACCGAGAATACAAAATTTCGGGACACATAAACAAGAGCACCGGAAACAAGTGCCACTACTCCTGCAAATATCATTGATAAGTCGGGAAAAAAAGAAGAGCAGAGAAAATAGCCGATGAATAGACCTGCAAGGAAAAAAGCAGCTCTGTAAAGAAAAGAGACTGCGATGGCAAGAAGTACTGCAAGTACATAAGGGCCAAATTGCAGAACATCAGGATTATCAGTGAAATTTATAAGAACGGAACCCCCTTGAATAACACCAACAATAAGAGCAAATAGTACAAGGGCAAATGGAACAAGACGGTTTCCCCAGAAGGCTAGTGCGATTCCCGATACCAGGAGGAATACAGGTATAGCAAAAGGATGGTACATTACAAGTTGGCCAATCATTACAACCTCCGTAGAAAATGAAGAAGTTCCTTAAGCCCTTGAATATCACAGGAGGCTTCAGGCGCAGACAAGCCGGTATTGTAACCATTGCGAACAAGAACAACAGGCATTCCGGCAGATTCAGCAGCTTGGACTCCTTTCCACGCATCTTCAAAAACGAGACACCTGGAAGGATCCACTGAGAGAAAATCAGCAGCTTTCAAAAAAATATCCGGGGAGGGTTTTCCGCAGAGACCTTCTCCTCCTATAACTGGGGGAAGGAAATCTACAGCATTTCCTGCAATGATCCTTACAAGGTTGCTGTCGGTATTTGAAGCAATTGCGCAGCTTTTTTCTCTGCATGCAATTTTAAGAACTGCAGAAGCATCCTTGAAAAGTGGAATCAGCCCTTTCGCACAGAAATCAGTATAGATGACTTTTTGCGCGGCTCTGGCTGCATCAATATCATCAACGCGGAGTTTGGTCCTTTTAATTTCACCAGCAAGCCCTCTGCCGAAAAAGGCCCAGTGTTTCCAGTATTCTTCTTCTGGAATAGAGTGTTGATACCGGGAAAGAACAAGATTCCAGGCTTTTCTGTAAAACGGTTCGCTGTCAGCAAGTACTCCATCGAAGTCAAACAGAATAGCTTGTGCGTTCCTCCACAACTCTGAAAGTTTCAGCTTAGCCTCCACGGGTCTGGTCAAATAAATAAATTTCAATCATAGTATCATATCTCTTGTGGTAAGTAAATCCCATAGAAAACGGAGGTTCCCATTGCTGTCCAATTTTTTTGAGATAAGAAATGCTGCCAGGACAATTAAAGGTGCCAGAGTTGCTGTTCCTTTCGGACACGATGCTTCATCGCTGGAAGCATTGCTTGAAGCATCTGATTCCGGCCTCGCCGGGAGCATAATAGTAGGATCAGAGGAAGAAGTAAAGAAATCGCTCCTGGAGCTGGATCGAGAGCTTCCCGGTGATATATCGGTTATTCACTGTGAAGATCCCGAAGAAGCCGCGCTGAAGGCCGTGAGCCTGGTGAGTTCCGGTGAAGCGACCATGCTTATGAAAGGGCTGATCAAAACCTCCATCTTCCTGAAGGCTGTTCTTAACAAAGAGTTTGGTCTGAGAACTGGAAGAGTTCTAAGCCATGTAGCCGTTGTTCATGCTCCCAGACAGGAACGCCTTGTGGCCATAACTGACGGCGGTATGAATATCAGACCTGACAGGGAAGAAATAATTCAAATAGCCTTGAATGCCGGAGATATAATGTTGAAACTCGGGGCTGACAGGGTAAGAATTGCTCTTCTTGCTGCAGTTGAGGTTGCAAATGAGAAAATGCCGGAAACCATTCTCTGGAAACAGATAGCCGAAGACGGTATTGCAGGGGTGGATGTTGCCGGCCCTGTTGCAGTGGATGGGGCAATGGACCCCGAAGCTGCCGCGATCAAAAAAATGGAAGGTCCTGTTGCCGGTAGAGCAAATGTTCTGGTAACACCGGACATCGCCTGCGGTAATATTTTCGCCAAGGGCTTTATGTACATGACAAATACAGAGGTCGGTGGGCTTATTGCCGGAGCTGGGGCTCCTGTGGTAATGCTTAGTCGTTCCGACTCTGCTTCCACCAAGCTGAACAGTCTTGCTCTTGGTGTGGTTGTGGCAGGGGGAAAGCAATGAAAAGAAGGCTTATTCTTGCAATAAATCCTGGTGGGACTTCCACCAAGGCAGGTCTTTACAATAACGATGAGCTGATATTCGAGGAGAATGTACGTCATGATCCATCTGAACTTGAGCCATTTCCTTCAACATTTGATCAGATGGATTTTAGACGCGACATTGTAATGAAAATTCTTACCGAAAAGGGATACAAGCTGGAAGATCTTTCTGCGGTTGTGGGCAGAGGTGGTACATTTAAACCTCTTGCCAGTGGAACCTACCGGGTGAACAAAGAGCTGCTTGCTGATATTAAGGATGGTTCAACACTCCAGGCGGATCACCCGTCGAATCTTGGCGCTCTGATTGCATGGGGTATCGCTGCGAAAGCAGGTGTTCCTGCCTATTTTGTTGACCCTGTGTGTGTTGATGAAATGATAGATGAGGCCAGATTAAGCGGGCACCCCCTTCTTCCCAGGGTGAGTCTCAGCCATGCACTTAATATCAGAATGGTGGCTTACAAGGCAGCTGAAAAGCTGGGCAGGCCAATGAACCAGTTGAATATGATCGTGATGCATCTGGGAAGCGGTGTGAGCGTAAACGCCCTTCGCAAAGGTCTTATGATAGATACCAACAATGCCAATGATGACGGTCCTTTCAGCTCCACCAGAACTGGTGGGCTTCCAGTGACAGGGCTGATAAAATTGTGCCTCAGTGGAAAGTATGACCACAGAGAACTGAAAAAAATGCTTTTGAAAAAAGGAGGGGTTTACGCCTATCTTCAAGAGGAGCATATAGGAATAGTTAGAGAGAAAGCCGCAAACGGTGATGAGAAAGCCGACCTGGTTCTTCGGGCCATGGTGTACCAGATGGCAAAAGAAGCCGGGGCAATGGCTGCCGCTCTTCGCGGAGAAGTGGATGCTGTTGTGATAACCGGAGGTATAGCATATAACCCCTGGGTAACAGATCTGCTTTCTGAATATCTTTCATACCTTGGTGAGATACTTGTTTTCCCCGGTGAGGCAGAGCTGGAGGCACTCACAAGGGGTGTTTTAAGAGTAATGAATGATATTGAAAAAGAGAAAGAATACAGATAGCAAACTGAACAAGGAAGAAAGGCAGGCCATGAGGAAGAAGCTCAATGAAGTTAATTCCGGGAAACTGTTTCTGTCGGGAAATGAAGCCATTGCAAGGGGTGCATGGGAAAGTGGAGTACACTTCTCCAGCTCATATCCGGGAACGCCTTCCACGGAAATTATGGAGACAATAGGAACGGAATACCCGGAGATCGATGCCCAGTGGGCACCGAACGAAAAAGTTGGTATGGAAGTTATAGCCGGAGCTTCGTTTGGAGGCGCCAGAGTGCTTTCTACCATGAAGCATGTTGGTTTGAATGTGGCAGCTGATCCATTTTTCACCCTCAGTTACATCGGAGCAACTGGAGGCATTGTTATCGTAAGTGCCGATGATCCGGGAGTTCATTCGTCACAGAATGAGCAGGACAACAGGCTTATGGGCAGGGCGGC
>JAGLDB010000010.1 GCA_023145935.1 Candidatus Sabulitectum sp.
GGCATTGAAGGATGTCAGGTCCATTATTACCGAACTGACTCCCGGTAAAGAAGTATCCAGTGGATGTTCCGCAGTTCTTTTTGTTGATGATGAAGAGATCATAAGGAGAATAGGAACACAGATACTTGAAAGGGAAGGATACAGGGTGTTTACAGCCTGTGACGGCATAGAGGCACTGGGAGTATACGAGCAGAATAAAAACATCATTAAGTGTGTAGTTCTGGACCTTGTCATGCCGAGACTTGACGGCATGCAGACATTCAAACAAATGAGGCGATCTGTCCCTGAACTTGGCATAATCCTCACAACAGGTTACGGTGAGGATGAAATACGGAAGCGGTTCGGGAGCCTTAAATTTCAGGGTTTTTTGAGGAAACCTTTCAGTGCGGGTTCTCTCTCGAAGATGGTAAGAGAGGCTATCGATTTTACTTCAGATCCGGAAGGGTAGATAATGTCCATTTCCAAAAGAATGAATCTTGACCCTGAAGGTGATTTACTGAATGAGATTTCTTTGCAGGTTCTTTCCGATCAGGGAGTATGTGCTTTCATAGCTGCAAAAGAAAGCAGAAGAATTGTAAGTGTTAATGATATCTTATGCAGCACTTTCGGTAAAGATCCTTCTTCGATCATGGATGGCACAGTTGAACTGCTGCTTGGTGAGATTGCCGGGGCTGAAACGAAGATCATGCAGCGACAGTTCGAAATTAATAAATCCTCATACAGTATTTTCTCATTCAAGTATGCTGTTCACGAAGAACAGAATCTGGAAAAAGATATACTGATGCAGGATATGTTTTACCATGGAGTGGTTGAGAGCGTTCCTGATGCAGTTCTTACAATTGATAAAAAAGGAATCATTACTGCCTGGAATCGGGCTGCAGAAGATTTGTTCGGATGGACAGCTCAGGAGGCGGTAGGTCATTCTGTAGATCGACTTATAAGAAACAGCAGCGGGCAGAATGAGATTTCTTCCAATGAGATCATTAACGGTAAGGTTATCCGTGCTTTTGAATGTATCAGAAGAGGAAAAGAAGACACGGAAAAGAAAGTCTCTGTTTCTGTTGCTCCAATTGTTGTTCACGGCGAGAATGTTGGTGCAGTGGGAGTTTACACAGATATCTCCCAACGGGAATCAATCCAGAAACGGCTGGAAGAGAATGAGATTAAGTTCCGCGCAATCACTGAAACCGCACAGGATGCTGTAATTATCATTGATTCGGACAGTAGAGTCTCTTTTTTCAACAAGTCAGCTGAATTGATGTTCGGCTACAGCAGATCCGAAACTCTCGGCAGAAAGCTGCACCACCTGATTGCCCCTGAATCCTACTGGGAAATGATAGAAATGGGTTTCAAGCAGTTCAGTGCAACAGGCAAGGGTATTATGGTGGGCAGGGTGGTTGAAATGGAAGGCAGACGCAAGAATGGATCTGTTTTCCCTGTGGAGCTTTCAGTCTCTTCTTTTTTTATGGATGGTGGATGGCAGGCTACTGGTATATTGAGAGACATATCCGAAAGAAAAGGAATAGAGCTTGAACTTATCGAGGCCAGAGAAGCGGCATTGAATGCCGCCAGAACGCAGTCGGAGTTTCTTGCAAATATGAGTCACGAGATAAGAACTCCCCTGAATGCCATTATTGGAACTACCGACTTAATGCTTGAGACAGAGTTAACTTCTTCACAGAAGAACTTATTAAGGTTAAGCAGGAATGCAAGTGATAACCTGCTTAATATTGTTAATGATATACTCGATATATCCAAAGTAGAAGCCGGTAAAATAGAGTTGGAGAGAATACCATTTGATCTCCATGAAGATTTCGAGAAAACCTGTGAAACTCTTTCTCAGAGGGCTCACGAGAAGAAACTTGAATTTATCTGCAGAATTCATCCAGAAATCCCAAGATGGGTGCTGGGTGATTCTACCAGATTGAAACAGGTGCTTATCAACCTCATAGGTAATGCGGTTAAATTTACATCTCACGGAGAAATCATCGTGGAGGCCAGACCTTACGACCAAGGCAGGATCAGTTTTTCGGTGACAGATACCGGAATCGGGATTCCTCCGGGAAAAGTAGAATCTATCTTTATGAGTTTTACCCAGGCGGATTCATCACATACGCGAAGGTATGGTGGGACTGGTCTCGGGCTTGCAATCAGCACCAGGCTTGTTGAGCTTATGGGGGGAAGTCTTTCTGTTCAGAGCCAGGTTGATTCTGGAAGTACATTTACATTCTTCTGCGATCTTCCGGAGACAGATTCAATGAGTCTGCCGGAGAAAATTGAGCAGTGCGACCTGAGCGGTAAAAACATACTTGTTGTTGATGACAATAACAACAACAGATTGCTTCTTAAAGAGCTTCTGGAAGACGACGGTGCTTCCGTGCACATTGCAGATGGAGGAACTTCCGCAATGGATATGATCCGTGGAAGCAAATACGATGCAATCCTTCTTGATTGTTCCATGCCTGAACTGGACGGATTTACAACCACAGAGAAGATGAAAAAGAATTCAATTGACTCATCGGAAATTATTATGATGCTCACCTCCGATAACAGTGATGAACAAATCAAGAGATGTGAATCTCTAGGGGTTGAGCACTATTTGTACAAACCTCTGAGGCGAAGCCACCTCAGGAAACAGGTAATGAGTGTCATCGAAGGTTTTGCTGTGCCTTCTGACCCCACGAGCTTTTCCAGGGAGAGTAAGTATCGCATAGAAGAAATGCATCTTTCTCTGCTTCTGGCAGAGGATTCCCCTGATAACAGATTCCTGATACTTAAGTATACAGAAGCGTTTCCCTGGGAGATCACAGTTGCTGAGAATGGTCGCGAGGCACTGGATCATTTTATGGAAAGAAAATTTGACCTGATACTCATGGATATGCAGATGCCAGTTATGGATGGATACGAGGCTACTCGTTCTATTAGATCGCATGAAGCAATGTCTATGAGTAATCATACTCCTATAGCTGCTCTTACTGCTCATGCGTTAAAAGACGAGGTAAAGAAATGCCTTTCTGCCGGTTGTGATATTCACATTTCCAAACCAGTCAGGAAAAGGGACCTGATTGAGAAGCTTGATGATCTGTTGAGGATCATGGGTCCCAGGGAGGGTGCTCCTGATTTATTGGAAGGTCTGCAGCAGCCTGAGATACCCGATCTAAATCAAACAGAAGCGGTAGAGAAACCATCTGATACTATTACACAGGGACCAGTTGCATATGTTCCCGAAGATCTTGAACCGTTGATTCCAGGATACATTGCAAACAGACGGAGTGATATTTTAAATATCAGACAGCTTGTCGGCCAGGAGGATTACAATGAAGCACAGAGGCTTGCACACAGCATGAAGGGTTCCGGCGGCGGCTACGGTTTTGAAGAGATAACAAAACTGGGAGCATCGATGGAGATTGCGGCAAAGTCATGCTCTGCTGCAGAAATACTTACTGGAATTGATGAGCTTGAGCATTATCTCGATACGGTATCCATTCAGTATGTGGATGACGATGAAGATGAATAAGACAGTACTCATTATAGACGATGATGCGGATACCAGACTTCTGCTTTCTCACATCCTCGGCAGAGCAGATTACAACACGGTAACAGTAGAGAGTGGAGCTGCAGCCATGAAAGTGCTGCAGGAAGAATCTGTTAGTGTTATTCTTCTGGATCTGCTTATGCCTGGAATGAACGGGCTTGAATTTTGCGGTAGTCTGCAATCCGATATAATCCTGTCGAGAATTCCAGTAATCATGATAACCAGCAGGGCGGATGATGAAACAAGACGTGATGCGCTCAATGCAGGCGTAGCGGACTTTCTCCCGAAGTCTGCTTTAAGCAGGAAAACACTGTGCTCAAAGGTAAAAAAAGTTTTAGATAGGGCAGAGTTGTGGGGAAGACTTGATAACCCCGCCCCTGCGAGCAGATTGCAGAATTTTCAGGGATTCATTGAGTATTTAAGAGAAAATTCAGATGTTTCAGCAGAGGATACAGTTTCTCTCAGTGTTACCCTGCCCAGAGATATTTACGAAAAGACATATGATATCGGTATAGACGGTACAGAGACTGCAAAGCTTCTCGCGTCTTATCTGCGTTACCCCAGTTACCCCTACATTGATCCGGAGACTGTCGAGGGTGATGTGCTGCCTGCGGCATTCTCCAGGGCTCACATGGTTCTGGCCCTTCGTGAAGAGGGTGGTACCCGTTTCGTAATGTCAAATCCTTACGAACCACAGCTTATTGAAATGCTGGAATCTCTTACAGGGAAAGCGCCTCGTGTGGGCATTGCCTGTCCTGATTGTATTGATGCTCTGTTGCGGAAAGATGATTCTCAAGGTTCAGATTCTGTATTCGCGAATATAGGCAGCGAAGATGAAGAGGAAGAAGAAAAAGCTACTGATGATGAGATTGCTGATTTCAGCGGTTCCATTGAAATTTCAGAAAAACCTTCTGAAGACGACATAAGAAAATTTCCAATCAGATATATTTCTGATAGTATTCTGTTTTCCGCTGTTTCCGAAGGGGCAAGTGACATCCATGTAGAGCCCAAACCGGACAGGGTTCTTGTGAGATTCCGGGTTGACGGCGATATGAAGGACATGTTCACACTGAAGAAGAAAACAGGTGCAGTTCTTGTGAGTCGTTTCAAGGTTCTGGGTGGAATGGATATTGCAGAACGTCGTAAACCTCAGGACGGTCAGGCTGAAGCCAGGATCGGTGGAAAGCCATTTAAAATGCGATTTGCTACAACTTCTACCCCACAGGGCGAAAGTCTTATCGTGCGCATGCTTGATATGTATGCCAAACCCCGAGAGCTTACAGAACTTGGCATGACTGAGCAGCAATCAAAGGACCTATATGAAGTTTCCAGCCAGACAAGTGGTGCTATTATAGTGGTTGGACCCACTGGAAGCGGCAAGTCTACAACTCTGTACAGCATGATCTCTCATCTTGATATAAAGTCGAGAAGTCTTATGACTATTGAAGATCCTGTGGAATACAGAATTGAATACGCTAATCAGCAGCAGGTGAACGAGAGGGGCGGGGTTACTTTTGAAGCTCTGCTTAAGTCTGCGGTCAGGCAGGATCCTGATATTATTTATCTGGGAGAGGTAAGGGACTCCTTCAGTGCAAAAACATGTCTGGATCTTGCCAGTACCGGACATCTTACAATGGCCACTCTTCACAGTTCAAATACAACTACCGCTCTTTTTCGTTTAGCAAGACTGGGAATTTCAAGAGAGGATTCAGCGGACAATCTTCTCTGTCTTCTGGCTCAAAGACTATTGAAGAGCCTCTGCCAGAAATGCAGAAGAATGAAACCAATAACTGCGGAGGAAAGAAAAATTCTTTTGCCATTTACAGATGACATTCCCAACGAGCTTCCACACCCTGAAGGCTGTCCAAAATGTAATTTCACCGGGTACTCCGGGCGACAGGGTGTATATGAACTTATGCGATTCAATCCTGTTGTAACTGAGATCATAAAAAACGCAGAGTCTGTACCGGCTATGCGTATTGAACTTCATGAGAAAGCTGGTGTTTTTCTTCTTTCAGATCACGCAATAATGAAAGTCAGACAGGGGCTTCTCTCGCTTGATGATGTGAACAGACATGTTCTTCTGGAAGAACTTCGCCTCAGTGGACGGATCGGTGTAGAGGAAGTTAAAGAGAAAGTTGACACCGAAGGAAAGAAATCAATTCTGATTGTAGATGATGATGAAGATTTCAGGAATCTTGCATCAATTCTCCTGAAAACCGCCGGTTATGATGTGGACCAGGCCACCGATGGGGTGGAAGCCATAATTACACTGAGAACAAATAACTATGATCTTATCTTGTCTGATATCGAGATGCCGGGACTGGATGGTTTTACCATGCTTCAGGCTCTTCAGAGCAAGAATCTTAAAACGCCGTTGATCTTTCTCACCGGTAACGACAGTATGGACAAAGAGGAAAAAGGGTATGAGCTGGGTGCAATGGATTACATAAGAAAACCAATAAGAAGAAAAATGTTTCTTACCCGTGTGGGAAGAGCGTTGGAATCCAGCTGATCAGTTCTTTCTGTACACATTTTGGTTTTCCTGCAGGGAACACATCTCCGGAATAGCTGTTATGTTAATTACACAATTGTCAAGAAACACTATTACGGAGGTGCGTCTATGTTCCCTGTTATTTTACTCTCTCTGCTTGGTTCCTGGATGTCTTTAGGCGGAAACTATGGTTCACCCCCTGAGGTGACAGTGGTTGAGGCAGACCTGGGTCATGTGGTCATTGAGCTTGATCTGTCCGGTTACAACATAGAGCAGTTTGCAGGTTATTCACGCATAACGATCCCGGAGTATGGCTGGGATCTTGATACTCCAACAGGGAATCCGGAGCTTCCCATGGTATCTGTTGTTATCGGCATGCCTGCAGAGACCACTCCTTCTACAACCCTTTTAGATGCCAACTGGATATCAGCCGGAACGGGAATTCCATATCCTGTACAGCCTCTTCGCACAGACCACCAGGTGGAACCATTCTTCTTTGTTGATATTTCCACAGATCTTAATGGAGTTTTTCCAGAGAATTCGATCAATCTGTTCCAGCAGGGAAACTGGGCTGGAGTAAACACGGTGGTTCTTCAGATGAACCCGTTCAGATGGAATGCTTCCACAGGCGAATTTCAGGTGGCTTCCTCGATCACTGCAAGGATTGATTTCGGTGGTACAGCGGGCCAGCAAGTTTCAGTAAGACCGGAGATCGCAAGAATGCACCGGTCAAGAATGGTTAACTATGATTCTTTGAATATTCCTGTGAGTTATTCTCCAGTTTCAAAGGATGACATAGTCTACATCTGTGTTGTTCCACCGGAGAACCTTGACGCTATCACTCCATTTCTTGCCATGGTAAATTCTCTGGGCCACCATGTGTACATCCTGGAGCTGGCGGAAGGAACAAGCAGTTATGCTATAAAGAACGCTATCAGCGGAGTATATCAGAGCGGAATAACCCGCTTTGCTTTGATTGCAGCTCGTCACCAGCAGCTCGAATCAAAGGTCTACAGCTCTTTTGTGGGCGATTATTACTACGAGTGTATGGACTCGGACAACTACCCGGATATTGCAGTGGGCAGATTCCCGGGCAATTACACGCAGCTGCCGAACCAGACTGCGAAAGCCATGTCGTATGTTGCCTACGAAGGCGAACCAGGCCAGCCTTCTCTGCCTGCAAGTGTTGTACTTGCAGCTCATCAGGAGGACTACCCCGGGAAGTACACTGCAAACTGTGAAGCTGTAAGAACATGGAATTATGATCTTGCTGACATAGTTTTCGAAACAGTGTACCCGCCAGAGGGTGGAACCCCGGAAGATGTTTCCGCCGCCATTAATCAGGGTGTTGGTATTGTGAACTACAGAGGCCACGGATCTGTAACCACCTGGCAGTGGGCTGGAAGCTGGAATGCCGGTGCTATTTATGACTTGGAAAACACATATTTCCCTCCTGTGTTTAATGTAGCCTGCAACAACGGCACCCATGACCTTTCTTACAACTGTCTGGCCGAGAGCTGGCTTGATGCTTCGGGCATTGGGTCCAGCGGTAACCTTGCTTCAAGCGCACCTTCTCTCACCACGGTTAACAACAGAATGCAAAGGGTATTTTTCTGGGAGCTCTTTGACGAAGGAAACACCTGTGCAGGAGAGATGTTTGCAGCAACCCAGACAGACATAATCCAGACCCAGGGAGGGGGCGGGCTCAGCAACTCAAGAATGTACCACTGGTTCGGTGACCCTTCCATGGACATCCCCAACAGCGATGCTGTGGGTGCCCCATTTGCAATGACTATTGATGTGCCATCATATCTTGTATTTGGCACATCTACCCTTGATCTTACTGTCACCTCCGGTGGTTCTCCTGTTGAAGGTGCTGTGGTAACTGTAACAGACGGTATCGGCAATCATTCTTCCCTTCCGGAATCTTTTTACCAGCAGCAGATCACAAACGGTTCCGGTGAGGTATCCATAAGTTTTACAGCTCTTGAGAACAGAGATCTTTATTACGGTGTGAGGTTGCATAACTATGCTTCTGTTACAGGAACTATCGATGTGGTTGCAGCAGGTATTGAGGACAGTGAGACATTCACAGCGGAGCTTCACCAGGTAACACCAAGCCCTGTTTCTGGAATGGCTGATATCTGCTTTACTTCCCCGTCAGATGGCCACATGAACATCAGTATTCTTGACCTTGCTGGCAGGATAGTACGCACTGTACATGATGGTCATGTAGTTGCAGGAGCCGGATCCTTGATCCTTGACGGTTCGGAACTCAGTCCCGGTGTGTATTTTGTCACCATGCAGACATCAGACACAACTATTACAAGGAAAATTGCTGTTGTCCGCTAACTCACAGCTGAAACTGATTCTGCTTCTTGCTCTGCTCCCGCTGACGGCTTGTGTGCTGGGGGCAGAGGATTCTGTTACTTTTCCCACTTACAAAGAGGGCGAGGCTTCTTTTCCCTCAGCAGTAACACTTTCTCCTGTGTTTTCAGGAAGTGGTAATTATGGTCTTATTGCTTCAGGTGATACTTTGTATCACATGGAACTCAGACATGGGAGAATTCATGGAAAAACAGCAGCAGGAGGGCAGATAACAGCTATTGAAGCAGGTACCGGGTCTTTGTCCTTCGCGGTTTCCGGTGATCAGTTGCTCCGTATTGATGGCTTTGAAGTAACAGTTTCCGTTACTATGCCTGCAGAAGGAATATTCATTTCTGTCTGCGACGATCAGCCGGTTGTGCTGCTAGAAGATGGGTCTCTTGTTTTGTATGACTGCACAGATCTTTCAATTACTGCTGTTCACACTCTTGTAAATCCGGAAATAACATGTATGGAGGGGTTTAAGGGAATGGTTACCGCAGGATATGCTGACGGAACAATGATCACTTTTTCCATACCATCATTCGCAGAGCTTGCCTCTGAGAAAGTAAACGGTTCTCTTATCTTCATGTCGGGAGCAGGGTCGGATAATCTTATTTTTTCCACTGACGAATGGAATGAGGTTGCAGTTTGTTCCCCTTTCGATCTGATGATCCAGATCATGTTCACATTCCCGGAAACTCCAAGCTGGGCTGCGGCGGATAGTGAAGTGTCATGTGTTTATGCGGTGTGCTCATCCTTTGGAATTCAGGTCTGTCTGGAAAACGGGGAGATTGCCTGGAAAACTAATGAATATGGAGAGAATCCTCTCGTTGTGCTTGCAGACGATTGTGAACATGCACTTATAGCCAGCGGTAACTCTGTTACCTTACTGGCGAAATGATGGAATTACGATCTCGGTAGTTTCTGAGTCTCTCTGTACCATCACATCCAGTTCTTCTGTGGAGTTCTGTATCATTACCCTTAAAGCTTCCGGGTGATATACTTTCTCACCATCTATCTCGGTAATAATGTCACCTTCAAGAAGGCCGCATCTGTAAGCCGGTGAATTTATTTCAACATCAAGCAGAAGGATGCCCTGAACAGGTGACAACCCTGAAGTTGCAGGCATTGCAGTTACTCCAAACAGAGGTGTATGAACACCGGCGTCGGAGAGTATCCCTTCTGTCCAGAAATACCACAGATTGCAGGGGAGAAGTGCTACCAGTTCACCCCTTCCATCACCTGTGTCAAAAGAACCTGTTACTATTCCTGCAAGTCTGTCATATGCGTCAAAAACCGGAGACCCCATCAATTCCGACTCCGGAGGAGAGGCCAGAAGAAGAGCTCCGTCGGATAGTTGCTCCAATGGGAATGTCCGTATTACCGAAAGTCCGGTGGGATGATCCGCAACAATCATGAGCGAAGCTCCAATAGCGGGAGAAGTGTATCTGGGCTGTTCATAAGAGGTAAATACATCATCATGAAAAATCAGCATGGAAAGACCTACATCCCTGAAGTTGACAACTGAATCAGGATAAAGCCGGGTGCCTTTCTCTATGATGAAAATATCAGAGTTCTGTGTAAAGGCGAAAAGCGTCACTGCATGCCCGGGTGATACCGCTACACCACCGCAAACCTCTACGAATTCTCCCATTGAACTGGCTCTTCCAACAGACACTGCAGGAGAAAAAACAAATGAAGGCACAAATCCAGAGGAGACCAACAGGGAAATCAGCAGACTTATCACAATACTCCTAGAATGTTGAGACAGAGGAAGGTCTGGAATACGCGACTATAGGCACAGGGGTGTACCTGGTCTCTGTTTTCTCAATATGGACAGCCTCAAATGATCCGTTTCCATAATTCGATGAATCTTCTCCATTGAAGTTATGTAAAATTAAAATAAGAGCAGCCGCAAAGGGAATAACTGCCGCAAAACGACTCCAGGCAATAATTTTGAAACGATTTCCGTTCTTTTTCTTGTTCTTGTTCTCAAGAGGGGATTGGACATAGTCGCCTGCAGAAAGTCTTTTTCGAACCATTTCCATAAGATCGGAAGGTGGCTCCGGTTCTTCAATTTTCTTCATCTCTTCTGTTATTGATTCGTTGAAAGACATGATCTTTCTGCACGAAGGGCAACCGTTGATATGAAACCTTAAGAGCTGCTCGTCCTCAGGCGTTGCTTCACCATCCAGAACGGAGTCCATTAAAAGCAGTGCTTCATTACATTTCATTTCCACATCTCCCATACATCTTCCAGGGAGTTCCTAAGTCCGGCACGGGCTCTGTTTATACGGGATTTAACAGTGCCAACTTTAATTCCCATAACTTCGGATATTTCCTCGTAAGAGAGCCCCTGCTTTTCCCTGAGCATAAAAGGCTCACGGTAGTGTTCAGGAAGCTCATTGATTGCTTCTTCGATACTTGCACCAAGTTCCCTTCTCCCTTCACGGTAGTGAGGTGTCATTTTGTGGGAACCTTTAAGAACGATTTTCTCAAGAGAGACCATTGACCACCTGGAACGCCGTCTCCATTCCTTCTTTGCGAGATTACTTGCAATTGTGTACACCCAGGTTATGAGAGGTCGTTCGGGATCATAATTATTTCTGTATTTGTAAACACGGCAGAATGTCATCTGCAGCTGTTCTTCTGCATCTTCCTCATTGCCAAGCATTCGGATAAGATGGGAAAACAGTGGACGCTGAAACCTTTTTACAACATGAGTAAAAGCATCCTCGTCTCCGCCGCACAGATCAATCATCAACTGAGAATCCGTCCGTGGATCTTTTTCATTCTTTTTTTTCAAAACAGCTGTCCTTAGCATACTTCCTCCGTGTTTCAGGTAATCTAACTACATTTACCCTTCACAGCACCGTTTGTTCCAGGGAGGTTGACCATGCGCTGCATCATTGAGCAGAATAGGCACTATGAAGAACAATACATTTCTTAGAATACTTGCAATGGTTCGGCCGTATAAAGGTCGAATAGCCCTTGCCCTTCTGTTTGCTTTGATCTTTGCTGCATCAAGCGGAGCCACACTTGCAATGCTGCTTCCGATATTCGACGATGTGCTGGGAACCAGGGAAGGTACAGAATCCACGCTGAGTATCGAGCAGGCCATGTCGCAGACGTTTGTGCCCAGTTTCCGGCAGTTCAGGGACTCCTTTTCCAGTGTGGATTCTTCATCAATTCTTGAGAGCGCAAAAGCTCTGCCAGGTGCTTTTCTCGAAGGAATACATATTTCAGCCCCTTCTCAGGCCTTGTTGGCAGTAATAATAACTATAGTTTCCCTTATACTGATAAAAAACATGGCATTTTTCTTTCAAACTTTTTTTGTAGCCTATGTGGAAGAGGGGATGCTGAGGGATCTCAGGGTACGGGTGTATTCCCATCTGCTTAAGCTTGATCTTGGTTTTTTCGCCAGAAGTCGCTCCGGTGAACTGACTACACGAATTACTGCGGATGTTGTAAGGATCAAGAGAACAGTGACTCAATCGCTGATCACACTTGTCAGGCAGTTTTTTCTTCTGGGCGTGTATTTTCTGATCACTATGTGGGTCTCCTGGAAGTTAACTCTTGTTACTATTGCAGTACTTCCACCAAGCATGGCTCTCATACTTATGCTTGGGAAAAGGCTTCGCAGAAAAAGCCATAAATCACAGGAAAAGATGGCTGATTTTGCCAGCTTTCTCACAGAAACCATTACCGGAGTACGGGTGGTAAAAGCGTTTGCTATGGAAGCATTTGAAGAGAAAAGATTCTTAAAAAGTGTTAATGCCCATAGAAGGTACGAAATATCTCTGCGGCGCATGAAGGCTCTCTCCGGTCCGATGACAGAGTTCCTCGGGGCGGTGGCAGCTGGAGTCATTCTGTGGTACGGTGGAAATGCTGTGATCGACGGTACGGGAATGTCTCCCGGTAAATTCATGGTGTTTCTCGCTGCGGCACTGAGCATGATGGACCCGGCGAAAGGCATCAGTAAAACATATGCTTCCATTCAGGCGGGTCTGGCTGCAGGAGAAAGAGTTTTTGGAATTATTGATACAGCTCCTGCTATAGTTGAGTACGGTTCTGCAATTATTCCTGAAAAGCTTTCGCGATCCATAAGATTTGAGAATGTATCTTTCGGATATGATCCTGAGAGACCAGTATTAAAAGATATCAACTTCGAGATAAATGTGGGTGAAATAGTTGCTCTTGTTGGTCCGAGCGGAGGTGGTAAAAGTACTCTGGCCGATATGATCCCGCGATTTTACGACCCGGATCAGGGACGGATACTCTTTGACGGGATAGACATCAGGAAACTGACTATTTCCGGTCTCAGAGGGCAGCTGGGGGTTGTTACACAGGAAACTGTTCTTTTTAATGATACAGTTTTCAACAACATTGCGTATGGCGCAAGCAATATCTCTATTGAACAGGTAAAAAAGGCAGCTGAGGTGGCCAATGCACTTGAGTTCATAGAAAAAATGCCGGATGGCTTTTCCACAGTCATCGGCGAAAGAGGTATTACCCTGTCAGGCGGGCAGCGGCAGCGGCTGGCCATAGCCAGAGCAGTTCTGAAAAACCCGCCTATTCTAATCTTTGACGAGGCTACAAGTGCTCTGGATACCAGGAGCGAGAAACTGGTTCAGCAGGCAATCGACGAACTGGTCAAGGGACGAACTTCGATAGTTATTGCTCACAGGTTAAGTACCATCAAGAAGGCAACCAGGGTTCTGTACATAGAGGATGGCAGGATACTGGAGGAGGGAACCCATGATTCTCTCCTTGCTCTGGAAGGTAAGTATTACTCCCTCTGGAAGATGCAATTTTAGGATGTCAAGTAATCTTCTTGTAAGACTTCATTCTCTGGGAGATGTGGTTCTGGCTTCAGGTACAGCTGTGGCAATGTCAAAGAGCGGGAAGGTCAGTTTTGCCTCCCGTGCTCTGTATGAACCAATAGTAAAAAGAATTCCAGGTAACATAGAATCGATTCCTATTTTGGGGAACTGGAGAGAACTCAGAAGAATTTCCCGGAATTTTTCTACTGTTGTTGACCTGCAGAACAATCTTACTACGAGGATTGCTTTTGCCGGAAGAAATGTAAAAAGATTTCATTTCAGCAGAAGATTGAGAAGAAAGGTTTTGCTTGGTGCAGGGATCACCCTTCCATGGCGTGCAGAGGAATACCTGAGAACATGGTCACCCGAAGGGGACCCTTCTCCAGTCCTTGCCAGGCATGCAGCTCCTGTGCAGGGTAGATTTACCGTGGGCATTGTAGCCGGAGGAAGATGGCCTATGAAAGCGGTCCCTGCAGGTGTTGTAACTGAGCTGGCTCGTCTTTTTGCCGATATTGAAGGAGCTCAAGTGCTCATAATGGGCGATTCAGAGGACAGTTCTCTTGCAGAACACATAGTTGAGCAGTGCGGGTATCGCGATGTCAGAACCATTGCAGGAGAAGGGGGTATATCCCAGCTCATAAGCAGAATCGAGAGGCTTGACCTGCTGATATCACCGGATTCAGGACCTGCGCATATTGCAATGGCTCTTGGAGTTCCTGTACAGGTTATCTTTACTTCAACTTCGCCTGCTCTCGGGTTCTGGTCGAATAATTTCAAAGGTGCTTTTATGGTTGATCCAATACCCTGCAGACCATGCCACAGACATGGTGGAATAAAGTGTGCAACGGGCTCTGAGCAGTGCAGAAGAATGATTGTTCCCAGAGATGTTTTTCAGGAGGCAATGTGTCTGCTTCCATGAACAGCCCTATGATGAAGCAGTACATGAGTATGAAGAGAGATTATCCTGATTCGGTGCTGCTGTTTCGTATGGGTGATTTTTACGAAACCTTTCTTGATGACGCAAAAACAGTTGCATCTATTCTGGGAATAACACTTACTTCCAGACAGAAGAACAAAGAAACCGGCCAGGGTATTCCATTAGCGGGTTTCCCGTACCATGCTCTTGATGGATATCTTACAAAGCTTATCCGCGCAGGCTGTCGGGTTGCTGTCTGTGAGCAGACTGAAGATCCCAAAAAAGCCAAAGGGCTTGTAAAGAGAGACGTTGTTGAAATCATTACCCCGGGAACCCTTGTAAGCGGCTCTGCTCTTGATGAGCGCACCACCGCTCTTCTGGCTTCGGTTTCCGTAGCCAAGGGAAGATCGGCACTTGTGCTCTGTGATGTGTCCACCGGTGACATTCGGGCAACGGAATTAGAGTCTTCTCAGCTCACAGCCGAGCTTGCAAGGCAGGCACCAAGAGAAGTCCTGGTCTCCGAAGATGTTTCTGTTACTGTTCCCGACAACTGCGAGGTAACGCTACTGGATGGCTGGAAATTCGACCCGCAGTCCGGAGCAAGAGAGATCAGTCACACATTCGGCAAAGCTGCTGCTCAGGGTTTCGGCATTGCTGACAGCCCAGTTCTTCTTTCGGCCTTCGGTGCACTTCTTTCATACATTGATCACACAAAGAGGTCCGCTGTTTCGCACCTTGATTTCAGAGGTATTTACAGACAAAGGGATTATCTGGTTATTGACAGATCCAGCTCAAGAGCTCTTGGAATTGTAGATTCACCCCCGGGAGAGGAAAACGCGATTCTGGCAGACAGAACTGACAGAACAGAAACCGCCGGTGGTGGTCGTCTCTGGAGACAGTGGCTGATTTCCCCTCCAATGGATCCAATTCTTATAAAGAACAGACACACCGCTTTAGAAGAACTGATTGCAGAAGAGAAACATATTCAGGTAAGAAGAACTCTTGAGAAGGCAACAGATCTGGAGCGTCAGGGAGGGAAACTTGGAACTCTCAGAGCCTCGCCCAGGGACCTGAGATCAATTCAGCAGACTGCATTCCTTATTCCGGGTATTAAAGAAATGCTTTCAGGCACTGGTTCATCCATTCTTGAAGAGGTATCACAAATGGATGATCTTCAGGATATTGCGGAAATAATTGACAAAACTCTTTCAGACAACCCTCCCGCAAGGATATCTGATGGTGGCTACATTAGAAATGGTTTCTCTTCGGAGCTTGACGAACTCAGAGAGGTCAAGACTGGCGGCAGGTTGTGGATGGATAAGATGCTGGAGCGGGAAAGAGAGAGTACCGGTATTGCAAAACTTACTGTGGGGTACAACAGAGTTTTTGGCTACTACCTGTCAGTATCAAATTCCTTCAAACATCTGGTGCCGGATTACTTCATCAGAAAGCAGACCCTTGTGGGCGGTGAGCGGTTCATAACTCCTGAATTAAAGGAGATGGAAGAAAAGATCCTGAATGCAGATGAGAATATTGCAGTTCTTGAAGCAGAGATATTCAGTGAGCTTCTGCACAGGATAGCTTCATCGGTGAGCCGTGTGAAGAATGCAGGACGCGCACTATCGCAGCTTGATGTTCTCTGCTCTCTTGCGAATATCGCTGCTGAAAAGGGGTGGGTAAAACCTGAACTCTCCATTGATCCCATGCTGGAGATCGTTGCAGGAAGACATCCCGTACTTGAGGATCTGCTGCCAGTTGGAGAGTGTGTTCCCAACGATATCATTCTAAACAGAGAAAAGAGAATTCTTCTGGTTACGGGCCCCAATATGGCAGGAAAATCCACCTACCTGAGACAGGCCGCTCTGCTGGTTCTTTTGGCACAGAGTGGATCATTCGTACCGGCGGAGTCGATGAAATTCAGCCCTGTGGACAGGATCTATACAAGAATTGGCTCAGGAGACCGTTTAACCAGGGGACAGTCCACCTTTCTCGTGGAGATGGCTGAAGCCGCCTCTCTGCTTAATGGGAGTACTGAATTCAGCCTGGCTGTTCTGGACGAAGTGGGAAGAGGCACCAGCACTTATGATGGTCTTTCCATAGCGTGGGCTATGCTTGAGTACCTTCATGATAATACAGAACACAGACCTATTGTTCTTTTTGCCACTCATTTCCATGAACTAACTTCTCTTGCCTCCAGGCTGCCCCTGTGCTCCAATGCGAATGTAATCGTCAGAGAAACTGGAAACAGGATTGCTTTTCTGTACAGAGTGGAAGAAGGCTCTGCAGACAGATCATATGGAATTCATGTTGCAGCAATGGCAGGTGTGCCTGCCTCTGTTCTGGCAAGAGCCAGAAGAGTTCTTCAGGATCTGGAATCCGGCAAACATCTTCTTCCATCAAGCAGCAGGGACGAAACAGGCCAGATGACACTGCCTCTGGCAAATCCCGAGCATCCGGTACTTGAAGAGATAAGAAAGATGGAACCTGACAGCCTTACCCCGCGGAGAGCACTGGAACTTATCTACCTTCTCAGGGACAAATTGGATACCTGATCTTTCTTCAGAAAAAACATTTCAGTAAGTAAAGATCGTAATCAAATGACAGGACATCATATAGCACGCAGGTAAACAGGTGTTTACATCAGGCCTGCATTTTAGTATAGTAAGAGCGGAGGTGACGAAAATGAGAAACAGATGGTCTGTTCAGACGGAAAAAGGGGATTACGAGGCAGAAGCGGTCTGGGGTGCAGTTGAAGAAAGAAACGGAAAAAAAGCAACCGCAATTGTCCTGGATACAAGTTCAAGAGCAGCTATGGTCATTCTAGAGTCAGGCATGTTCTATCTCAAAGGACAAGGCATGAATAAACCGGTTTTGTTCAGAATCGAGAATTGCAACAGAGCCAGAATTGAAGGATGTATGTTCATCAAGGCAACAGAGACAGCCGACGCAGTACGATTGAGGGAAAATGGAGTGCTCAGGGAAATGAGGAAACTTCTTGAACTTGATATGGTCGAGGCGGTAAAGAGCCCAGCAACCATGAGTGTCCTGCAAACAGTTGCTTCCTGAAGTCACTGTTCTGTTGTAGAAAATTACTTTTAGGCTAATATTCCCCATTAAGGTAAAGCTTTCACTTTCCAGGGGGGTCCAAATTACAAATGAAGGAATAAGCCTGTTCTTTCCCGCATACAATGAGGAAGAGAATGTAGAGTTCATGGTTTCCAGTGCTCGGGAAGTTCTTGAAAAGATAGCAGGAAACAACTGGGAGATCATTGTTGTGGATGACGGGTCCACAGATTCTACAGCTGCTCTTACCATTTCCATGTCAGAAGAGGATCCCAGGATCAGACTCGCCTCCCACAGAAAAAATTCAGGTTTTGGAAGTGCAGTTCGAACCGGCATTGAGCAATCCACTAAGGAATGGATCTTTTACACGGATTGTGATGGTCAGTTTGACCTTAAAGAGCTTGATCTTGTCTGGGAGCGTCGTAAAGACGCTGATATTGTATCCGCATTCAGGCGCAACAGGAAAGATCCTGGAATGCGTCTTGGATATTCGCTGCTTTGGACTACACTGACGATGATGCTTTTTATTAGGGGCTTTAAAGATGTTGATGCATCTTTTAAACTCTATAGAGCTTCGATCTTTAATGAAATCAAACCTGAATCCACTTGCGGTGTTATCGATTTTGAAATACTCACCCTGGCAAGAGATATGGGATACAGGGTTGTTCAGCTACCGGTGAGCCACTACGAAAGACGGGCTGGTACCGTTTCTTTCGAGAGTACTAGAAAAGGATTCATCGCGCTGGTCAAATTTGGTGCGATCTATGAGATGTTTCAGCAGTTACTGGCTTTCCGGATCAGAAGCTGGAAGGGCATTGTAAGATGATCAGAGCTATGCTGGTTACTCCATTTCATCCACAGCCAACAGGCCTGGCAGATTACGCGAAAAGAATATTTTCTCTCACAAAAGAAAAAGTAGAGTGGACTTTGGCTTACCCTTCTTCTGCAAGTCCCGTTAAGGGTTATCACTGTATTCCTATTTCAGAGTTGAAGTCGGGTGATTTCAATGTTCCGGTGATATATCAGATCGGCAATTCCCCCCACTGCCGGGAGGTTATTGAAGTGTTGCTGGAAAACGGTGGTACCAGTCTGTTCCATGAAACAAATATGCATCATGTTCTTAGAGACCAGGCAAACAGATCCAGTGACTGGACAAGCTATAATGATCACGCTTTACATGATTACGGAGATGGATCAGAAGCGTTTCTTGAGAGAATGGGAAAGAAAGCAAAGAGCTTTTCAGAATATGATGAACGATTGAGAAATAACCCTCTTGCGGGGAAACTGATCTCTTCAAGCAGAATTATAGCAGTACTGAGCGATACCGCAAAACAGAAGATAGAAAAGCTTGCACCTGACAAGCAAGTGATTAAAATGGGCTTTCTTCCGGATTTCCTGGAAAGAGCGGAGAGGCCAGCGGCAAAAAGTGACAATTTGATCATAGGTGTTGCCGGTTCTTTCCATTACGGCAGAAGCTGGGAGGATATTGTTAACGCTGTAGCAATGCTTAGAAGAACAGTAAACTGTGAATTGCTGGTTGTCGGCGGAGGATGGCCAGAGACGGATCACGACTGGATTAAAGTAACAGGTCGTCTGCCTGACAAAGAATTTCGACAGGAGCTGGAGAAGATCGATATTGCAATTGATCTCCGGCATGATACATGTGGAGAAACAAGCGGTTCAATGATGGATCTGCTGCGAAGCGGTATACCAGCTGTAGTGACTGCAGAAGGCACCTTCAGGGATATTCCCGCCGCCGCAGTTCTAAGAATTCCACCTGAATCAGGTTCACACGGAGCATTTGCAGCACTTAAATTTCTTCTTGAAAACGACAGCATAAGATCTTCCATATCCCAGGCGGCAGAGAAATATTTTGCACATATCAGTAACAAAGAGAAATGCCTGAACGAATGGATTGATCTTATTGAAAGAAGCCGATGGTGAATACCAGAATTCTCTTTTCTATTCTCTTTCTTCTTCTTGTCCTGCCATGGGTGATCTTTTGGGTCTCGCAGGACAGTGTTGTTGGAATGTATCTTCGGAAACCTCACACCATCATCGAAAATGAGAGTGATGTGTACGATTGTCTGTGGCATTTCTGGTGGGTGAAGACCGCAATAAATAGAGGTGAAGATCCGAGATCATACGGAAGTACAACGCTTGCGTGGCACAATATAGGCTGGTCAAATCAGTTTTTCGCATATATTTCAGGTGCTGGCTATAACCTTATGCTCTTTCTCTCTTCAGTGTTTTCAGGATATGCTGCATATCTGCTTGCTCGTTCCTGGAGTATTGGTAAAAACGGTTCTCTTCTTGCAGGATTGATCGTAGTATGGATGCCTGTACGGCTAGTAAGGATGTACCAGCATTACCCAATTGCATCAATTGGTTTTATTCTGCTGGTTTTCTATTTTATAAATAAATGGGTGTCAGGTGGCAGCAGAAAGAACCTGATATTCATTTTTATATGTTCTGTTCTGGCGGTGATGGAAAGCTTGTACCATGGCATGATTGTAGGCGTCGGTTTTCTTATTGTCGTATTCATCTCCGGGAAGAAGCACTGGAGGCGATATGCAGTCGCAGGATCATTAGCAGCAGCAGGCTGCGTGACAGGTTCCCTCTGGTTCTTTACTGCCCCTGAAGCATTTGGACAGAATCCCGGAAAAGACTGGAAAGAAGCTGTTTACTGGGCGGCAGAACCACAGTCATTCCTTTTGCCTTCAGTGCTGGGAAAGCCAGTAACTCAAGGGTATATGCCAAGCCCGTTTGAGGGCGTTGTATCGCCAGGTGCAACAGTTGGAATTATTGCACTTATGTACTGCTGGAAGAAAAGGTCCTGGAAGAGTATTCTTGCAGTTCTTGCAATAATGCTCTTGTCCTGGGGGCCTCTCCTTAAAATCAATGGGGTACCTACACCGGTTCCACTACCGTATATGCTTCTTGTAAAAATTCCATGGCTTTCAGCAGCCAGAGCACCCTCAAGACTTGCGATTATTACCGGTATAATGGCTGCTCTTGCCGCAGGAGCACTGGTAGAAAAAAGAAAATCGGTTACTGGCTGGCTATTGACCGGTCTGATCCTGTTTGAAATTACACCTGTGCGTCTCAATACTATTGAAACTGCAGTACCGGGTTATTACTATTCCCATCTCCCGACTGGGCTCACCCTGGAAATTCCCAGTTCAGATCGCATGCGCAGATATTCCTTGTTTGAAATTGCTGACGGAGCACCAAGGATGGTAAAGTATCTTGCAAGAGGGGGAGATGTTCAGATGGAGAGAATCCCTGAAACTCTCAAATGGGGTAGCACTTCTGTGCCCTGCCAGGCAGACATAATTCTCACAGGAGCAGAGATCGTGGTTTACAACCGGTGGATGTTCTCTGATTCTATCCGCACTCATTACGATCTGCTGTATGAAGATCTTTTTTCAGATCAGGAAAAGGGTGACAGTGTCTGGGTATGGACTTCAATATGAGAACTGTTCTTGATGTGACAGTGTGTACCCACAGCACAGGCGGGGTGGGCCGGTGGGTAAGAGGTCTTTCAACAGGGCTTTTTGCCGCAAATATTGAGCATCAGGCAATAGACCTGGCTGAGACCCATCCCGGACACATCTGTTCTGTACCATGCACGAAAACGATCTCTCCACCTGGCTGGATGAGACTTCCACTGGTAAGAAGGCTTTTGCTCAGGACTGGTCTTCTGGAATCTACAAGAGCTTCAAGAATAGAGAAAGTCACAGGTTTTCCGGACATTATTCATCTCTCAGGAGTACAGCCGGAGGGAAGGGGAAAGCGGAAAGTTGTTACTTTCTTTGATGATACGCCATGGTCTTCCCCTGAATCACACACTGAAGAGACTCTGGTCTATGCAGATAATATGAAAGGCCTTATTGATTCCGGCGCTGCAGTTCTTGCAATCAGTTCATGGGCTGCTTCAGTTGCTCAGGATCTTTTTGGGATATCTCCTGAAAGAACAGGCAATGCAGGTGGTGCTGCTGAAGATGTTTTTACACCAGGTGAACCAATCCCGGAAATTCTAAGAAAATATGACCTTCAACCGTGTGAATTCTTTCTGCATGTGGGAAGCTATGTGCCAAGGAAGAATATTCCATTTCTTATAAGTTGCTACAAAGATGCGGATACGAAAAAGAAACTGGTGCTAGCCGGGGCAGAGAGCTGGGGAGACCAGATTAACGAAGATGTTCCAGGAGTGATATTTTTGAAAAGCATTGCCGATGAAGAGCTTCTTTCTCTTTACAGAGGCGCTTTGGCTCTGCTTCTTCCCAGCAGTAGTGAAGGGCTGGGGTTGCCTGTACTGGAAGCTTTTGCCTGCAATACACCAGTGATAGCATCTGACGGCGGAGCGCTGCGGGAAACAGCAGACGGGAACGGTTTGATCCTTCCAGTGCTGGAAAGGGAGCCGTGGGTGACAGCTATAAGAGAAATGGCA
>JAGLDB010000100.1 GCA_023145935.1 Candidatus Sabulitectum sp.
GTGGAAGCCCCAGTCTCTCTTCTATCATTCCCGCCATATCACTCCGGGGTACCCTGTCCAGCACGGACAGCAGAACAATTTCAATAGAATCATCCGGCACTCCCCCATTGTCGGCCAGAAGAACCTGTGCCATTGGCGCGAATGGGATCTGATCCGAATCAACCACTTCGCGGAGACCCCGCAGAGCCTCAGCATCCATGCCGTAAAGATCCAGCCGTTTTTCTGCTGCAAGAAGTGTGTAACGCGTCTTTTCCATACCACCAGTTGTTCCCACGCTGTCAGAGTAAGCGATATACAACTTGAGGTTCCTCTCTCTGTCTCCTGCAAGCCTCAACCACATAAAATCTCCAGGGCGGGAGACACATTCACCCAGGGCAAGAAGAGCATCATCATACCTCTCTTCCTGCTCAAGAAGAATAGCCCTTCTGTAGAGAGCCTCAGCTCCTGTTTCTCTGTAGCTGTCCAGCTCAACAGCATCCAGATATGCTGTTAAAGCTCCATCGGAATTACCTGCCATCTCATCAGCCCGTCCCTTCAGCAGGGATATATCCGCCATCTCCCGATCAGAACGGTATCCAAGCAGAAGCCTGTTAAGCTCCTCCGATGCTTTTTCCGGCATACCCGCCTCTACATAGCACTCTGCAGCAGTGACCAGGGCCCGATAGAACACATCGCCTCTCTCCTGGATGACAGTGGCGCGCAGACACATAACAGCTCCACTGTCAGGCATACCCAGTGCAGTAAGAATTTCTCCGCCTGTGATATAGTATTCCGCACTCAGGCTGTCTCCACCGGATGGAGTCAATGTATCAAACACCGCAGCAGCCAGTTGAGGATGATCAGCCTTCAGGTATGCTTCGCAAAGCAGCAACCGGCTCAATGTATATCTTCGGCTGTTATCGTCTGAGACTTCAATAAGTGCTGCAGCCGCATCATTATACCTTTCAAGCTCCATGGCTGCTTTTCCCATACCGAGCCTTGCTCTGTCAAGAAGAGATCTGTCATCTGTCATAACAGCAACAGAAGCATATGACATCATTGATTCCTGGAAATCACTTGTGCCGCTTCCCATAAGAGATCTCTGACCTCGAAGAAGCAACGCATTACCAAGCAGCAACTGGGCATCGTCCACCCATCTGCTGTCGGGATATCTGGCAAGAACCCTTCCAGCTCCGGCAACTGCCTTGTCAAGCAGAGCTTCTTCTTGGGAGGAAGGATCATCCGGATGCTCATGGGCATAATCAAGAGCTTCCTCATAACTGGCATTGGCATTGTAGAATGTGTTGTAGTAAGCACACCCGCCCAAAAGCAGTATCAGCACAGGAATAACAAGCTTAAACAAATTCACCCTCCCTGTACAGCTCCCTCCTGCGCCAGACCCTCAACACCTTACCGGTGAGTGTCTTCCCGAAGAATGGAGAATTTGATGATCTGGAGAATGTTCTGGAGTATTCCCATTGCAGTTCCGGGTGGAACAGAACCATGTTCAGCGGTTTTCCCGGTGCTATATCAGAGAACGCACTGTGCAGAATTCCCGCAGGTGCTGAAGTGATCAGACGGATAATGTCTATTGGTTTCATTCCCGCCTCCTGCAAAAGAATATCCACCGTGACTGAGAGAATAGTCTCCAGACCGGTGATTCCAAATGCAGCTTCAGAAAGAGGCTTATCTTTCTTTTCCGCTGTATGCGGTGCGTGGTCACTGGCAATGGCGGTAACCATTCCATTTCCTATCATTCCAACTATCTTTTTTCTGCTTTCCTCGGAGCGAAGGGGAGGATTCATCTTAGCCACTGCACCCATGGCAATCACAGCTTCTTCGTTCAGAGCAAGATGATGAGGTGTTACATCGCACGTAACCCTTAACCCGTCCTGAGATGCTTCAAAGGCCAGCCTGATACTCTCCGGTGATGACAGATGCGTAAGATGCAGCCTGGCTCCACTGTTTGAATCACGGAGAACACCAATACACCTTTCGACATCAAGATACTCGGCACTTTCCGGTATTCCCCCGGCGCCTGTCTCCTTTGAAGCCTGACCCTGATTTACAGCACCCCCTGCTGCCAGTGAAGTTATCTCCGGATGTTCAATAACAACTCCGTCAAAAAGAGCTATGCTCTGAAAAGCTTCCAAAAGAGCATTTTCGCTTTCAACAGGACTGCCATCATCACTGAAGCAGGTAATACCGCTCCTGGCAAATTCCTCGAAATCAACACATACCTTACCTGCCCGTTCTGCAGTAACACAGGGGACAGGGCAAATTTCTGCCAGTCCAAAGGATTCCCCCAGCTCTTTAACGGCAATCACAGGAGCAAGCGAATCCAGACAGGGGGTTGTGTTGGGCATCATGCCCACACAGGTTACGCCACCAGCTACAGCAGCACGAAGACCGGTTTCAAGAGATTCGGCCTTCTGGTATCCGGGAGTTCTTAAATGCACATGCATATCCACAATTCCAGGGAACAGCCATAGCCCTGAAGGAACATCGGAAGATTTCCTGATCCATTTTATTCGATCCTTCTCTACAGCAACATCTACGATACCATCAAAACCTGAAAGCGGATTAAGAAGTCTTACACCTCGCAGAATTTCTTTTATTTTACCCATTGTGTCAGTCCGAATAATCCTTTCCATCATCTGCTGCACTACCGGCATCCGGTGCATTTGCTTCTGTGGAGTAACCTCTCCGTGCAACTACCTCTCTAACAGGAGTTGAGTTCCAGTCACCTCTCTCAACAATGGTCTTTATTACCTCGGTGCCAAGCCCCACTGATCCGAATGCATCAAAGAACCGCAGTGCCCATTTTTCTGTTTCATCAAGAATTCTCTTGTGGTACTCTCCAGGCAGAGCCATTATCTCTGCATGAAAGGACAGATTCAGTTTCTTGTAATTCCCGGAATTTCTGGGCCATCCCCTTGCATCAGCTGCTTTGACCATTCGGCTCCAGAGATCAGTCGGGATGCCCTTGTCTGATCTCTTCACATAACTGCCGTTATCCATCACTGCGTTGCCACTCTCAGAGTCCATTTCAAGACCGAAAAGAATGTTCTGCCAGAGAGTTCCAACATTGCCCTTGTTGATTCCATACTCTCTGAATAGCCCCACTTTATCCAGAGGCGTTCCACTGATTCCGTGCTGAGCAATGGTTACTCCGTACTTTGCTATTGCATCAGCTATAGCCCGGGTTCGCTCAAGGTCAATGCCCTCGTCCTCTCCGGCGGAAGTATCGTAAGTACCATGCTTGGACCCATTGCTGATTGCCAGAAAATCCGGGAAAATACCCCAGGAGTTCAATCCCCCTATGTAGTACTCCGCCTCTTCAACCGTGGTAAGGACTCCTGCGCCCTTGATCTCTCCCACTTCTGTTTCAAGACCGATATACGGCGGAATGTGCATACCGAGGTCTCTGGTATACATAAGATTTTCCCAGTCATGATTATGGGAAGCATCAATGGCCACCGAAGTCCATCCCATGGAAATTGCATTGGGAACAACCTTGAGGGCATCCATGAGGTCCTCGCTGGATTTAATGGCGAAGTGATCCATGTGCAGAGAATAAACCACATGATCTCCAAGCTGACTTGAATAGTGCATGGCAAGAGGTGGCAGGTTCTTGAAATTAACTCCTGTGTAAGTAGCCTCGGATTTTGCAAGCTCCAGAAGAACAAAACTGTCTGCCTTTTTCGCAGCAGTAAGTATTCCAAGAGCACTTAGAGGATTCCTGATGTTGCAGGCCATGACAATGGCTTTGTTCTCATCCGCTACTCTGGCAATATCACGACCGCTCACAAGGGCACACCTGCTGCCTGGAAGAGCAGCCAGAACATTCAATGGCCTTAGATCCAGGAATCGCTGGTAAAGTGACGAATCCATTCTTAGTCTCCTTTTTCGTTATTATTTGTCTTACCGTTCAAAATCTGTATAGTTTGAATATGCTTGAAAGAGCCACAGGGAGGAAACACTTTGGGTAAAGTGCTTGATTGGAAAAAGATTCTGCTTGAATGGCCCTTGAGCATCTACAACATTTTGATGATCATCTTTCTTATTCTTTTAAGATATCTGTTCAACTACGACAATGTTATTGTACTCAATGCTCTTCAGATATCTCTATTTCTTGAAGCTGTCGGGCTTTTCACGGCCATTCTTAGTTCAACCAGAGGCTGGAATGATATCAGGAGCAGGCCGTGGCAGATGATTCTAAGCCTGTTTTTCATCGCAGGAAGCTTGACCGCCCTGATAACCAGCGAGCTCAGTGGAAGCATACACTCATGGCCTATCTCCATGGTGGTCAACGTATATCTTATTTCAATGGCGTTTCTTACCCTTTTCAGCGAATTGATCAAGCTGGCCAGCAAAATATCTCCGGCACTTATCCTGGGATCAAGTTTTACCATGGTTATTATTCTTGGTGCAGCTCTTCTGATGACAGACAAAGCCACCAATACAGGGATCTCACCGGTAGATGCTCTGTTCACTTCTGCCAGTGCTACCTGTGTTACCGGCCTGATCGTGCTTGATACCGGCACAGATTTTACCTTTGCCGGTCAGCTGATTATTCTTCTTCTAATTCAGGTAGGGGGGCTGGGTGTAATGACCTTTGCAGCCTTCTTTGCTCTCTCTTTTGGACAGCAAATAGGCTTGGCAGGAGCAAGAAACCTCTCCCGACTCATGGACAGCGAGTTTACCAATGATCTAAAACACATTCTGCTTTCTATCCTGATATGGACCCTGATCATAGAAACTGCAGGAGCCCTTCTTCTTTACAACACCTGGTCCAGCATGGAATCTCTCGGGTGGTCTACGGCACACACTGTATGGCAATCAATTTTTCACAGCATCAGTGCCTTCTGCAACGCCGGGTTCAGTCTTAACACCACCAACCTGGAGCAATTCGCGAACTCTCCGTCAACCTCATTGATAATTGGCACTTTGATCGTTCTTGGTGGCCTGGGATTCATGCTTCTTACCGCCCTTGGAAGACACTGGCTACTAAGGATGAGAGCAGGAAGAAAGAGGATTCTTCCAGTTCAGGCAAGGTTTGTTCTGATGGTAACAGCCATTCTGATAATTCTTGGCTCCGGTTTGTTTCTTGCCCTGGAGTGGAACAACACCCTTGCAGAAATGAGTATCTGGCAGAAGTTATCCAACAGCTACCTGCAGGGGGTCACCACCCGCACAGCAGGTTTCAATACTGTACCCACTTCCAGCCTTGTCTCTCCGGTAAAATGGTTCTTTCTGATATTCATGTTCATAGGTGCCTCCCCCGGCGGTACCGGAGGAGGAGTAAAAACAACCACAATCGGTCTTCTGATACTTTCTCTCAGGTCACTTGTTCTCCGGCGCAAAACACCGGAAATATGGAAAAGACAAATCCCTAATTTCGATCTGCAGCGGGCCGGTGCCATTCTTCTAATAGGTATGGCAACATTCGGTATCAGCAGCTTCCTTCTACTGATCACAGAAACAGGCCACGGAAGCGGGGAAGGATTCTCGTCCATGGATTATATTTTTGAATCCATGAGTGCATTTGGAACCGTGGGGCTCTCCACAGGAATAACTCAGAAGTTGTCCGCAGCAGGTAAATGGATCATTATTGTTACTATGTTTATAGGAAGAATAGCACCTGCAACCCTGGCTGCAGCCACTTCAAGAGTAAAAACTTCACTGTACAGTTACCCTGAAGCCAGAATAACCATAGGGTAGGAGAAATGAAGAAAAAACCCAAAAAAATAGCAGTTATCGGTCTGGGAACCTTTGGAAGCAGCCTGGCGAATGAACTGATAGAACAGAACGCCGAGGTTTTTGCAATTGACATTAAACAGGAACTGGTGAACAACATTTCCAGTAGGGTAAACAACGCTATCTGCTTCGACTGCACGGACGAAAAGCAGCTGGTAGGTTACGGGATCGGTAACCTTGATCTGGCCATTGTGGCAATAGGTGAGAATTTCGGAAACACAGTGATAATCACAAAAATACTGAAGGATCTGGGAATCACCGTATACAGCAGAGCAAGCAACGACAGAGAAGAGAAAATACTCAACGCAGTTGGAGCAGACAAAGTATACCGCCCGGAACACGAACAGGGGATCTCAGAAGCCAGAGCTATTACCTATTCCGGCGTTAAAGAATATGTAAGGCTGAGAGAGGGAATTGATATAATAGTCACTGAACCCACAAAAATGCAGATCGGAAAAACCATCAAGGAAATTGATATACGCAGATCACACGAAATAAACATAGCCTTCCTGGGGAAAATTCAGAAGAACGGCGAATACGATTACAGGATCCCAAAACCAAACGATGTCCTGGAAGAAGGCGATATGCTATGGTTGATCGGTGCCAATAAGGATATCAGGCAGTACAGAGAAAAATAAGCTGCTGCTACAGAAGATCAATAAGGCCGGTGGTCTTCAGGGCTGCCGACCGTTCTTTGTTGATCCTGGTAAAAAGCTTCAATGCTGTTGCAGGAGAAGGGTGTTTCTTGCAGAGAGATTTGATCAACAGAGCAATAGCTTTGGGGAAATCCGATGAGTCTGTGATAAAACTTCCAAGAGTAAGAAAATCCTCTTCGGAATAGCTAAGCGGCTCCAGCGAGGGGTATCTGCCTCTGATCTTCTTCACATAAACAGGTACAATTGACCTGCTCTGGGGCCAGACCGGACCAAGCGACTCCAGCCATGCATTTACCGCAGTAAGAATAAGAGTGATCTCACCAATGCCTAAAACTGAAGGTTCAGCCACCTCACCATCCACAAATTCTGCCATTCCAGACCCCTCAGGAGACTTCAGAAATTCAACAAG
>JAGLDB010000101.1 GCA_023145935.1 Candidatus Sabulitectum sp.
TGAATCCTGTAAAACTTGTTATCGAAAATTATCCGGAAGAGAGAACTGAACATTTTGACTATGTGATAAACCCGGAAGATGAATCTGCAGGTACCCGTGCCACGCCGTTTACCAGAGAACTTTACATAGAGAGGGACGACTTCATGGAGGATCCCCCGAGGAAGTTCTTCCGGATGGGGCCAGGCCGGGAAGTCAGACTGCGCTACGCATACCTCGTAACATGCACTGGTGTGAACAAAGACGAAGACGGCAACATCACAGAGATCAGATGCACTTATGACCCTGATACAAAAGGCGGAAACGCTCCTGACGGAAGAAGAGTCAAAGGAACACTGCACTGGGTCTCTGCAGCTCACTGTTTCCCGGCTGAAGTAAGGCTTTATGACCGACTGTTCAACAAAGAAAACCCTATGGAGAAGGAGGAGGGAGTAGATTTCACCTCTCACCTGAACCCGGATTCTCTCACTGTAGTTACAAACTGCAAGGTTGAAGACCACATGAAAAACAATGAGATCGGTTACATCTGCCAGTTTGAACGGAAGGGCTACTTCAGCATCGATCCGGATTCAACCCCTGAAAAAATGGTATTCAACCAAACCATCACTCTAAGAGATTCCTGGAAAAAACTGTATGGGAAGAAGAAATAAATATCTGATCTGATCCGGTGGATTGGCCTGCAGGCCAATCCACCTGGTTCTCCATGTAAGCCGTGTACGCTATTTCTGTGAGTAAATCAATACCTCTGTACGATTTCTCCCGTTGTTCTTTGCTTGATAAAGAGCCTTGTCTGCGTTGCAATACAACTGCTCCTTTGTAATGCCCTTCTGAAATTCTGCGATCCCCAGGCTTATGGTTTCAGTACTGTCTGTTGCAAATGGATACTGTTCAACTCTTCTACGGATCTTTTCAGCCAGCTGGAAAGCTCCGTCTGCATCCGTTTCAGGACAAACAACAGCAAATTCATCACCACCCACCCTGAAGACCATATCAGTTTCCCGTACAAGACCAGCCACTTCCCTGGCAAGATCAACAAAAACCAGATCGCCAGTACCGTGGCCGTAACGATCATTGATAACCTTGAATTTATCCACATCAAAAATTATCAGCGACAGGCTGGAACTGTATCTTGCGCTTCTGGTGATCTCCGCCTGAACAAATTTGTCGTATGATCTTCTGTTGAGCAACCCAGTCAAAGCATCATGCGATGATTCATACTCCAGCTTCCTGCGCACATAGAGGATCACATACAGTATAACCAGTATAACCGTAACAGCATTTATTCCAAGAATCGTGTAGAACAACTGGAAATTGCCAACTTTGCCCTCAGTTGCCATCTGTGCTGCAAGAACAACTGAATCAGCTACTTTCCAGCAGTGTTCACTCTCTGTTATTATTTCTTTCTCAATTGCCTGGGATGGGTTTATCTGGAACTCGAACAGCAGTCTCTCCAGGGAATGCCACTCCTCCCGCAGATTCAGAAGCCCGTCAAAGACACTCTCGTTTACCCCATGGTGTCTGCTTCTGTTCTCTTCTGATATGAAGTGGGCAAACAACCAGTTAATTTCTGCTGATATTTCATCCGACATATCTGTGGAATCTGCAAGCACGAGTTTTGTAACTCGCTGTATCGATCCCCGTATCATGCCGGTCTCATTTATTATTTTTGCATCAAACCGGAGATTCTCCACAGTGCGATGAACATGATAGGCCATAAGAAAGCCAAGGCTGAGCAACAGGAAGGAAAGAACAATTAGATATGTGGAAGGTCTTTTGTAATGCAGAACCCTCAAAGAAGCACCCCTTATGTTTATACAACCCTGCAACTAAGATAACATATCTGAGCTTACCTGGCTTCAGGGGCAAGGGTGGGGCGGCAGTACGCCACCCCTGTTCCAGTATCAGCGAACAATAGCAACCTGCCGGCTGCCACTGGAAACTGTGTAGTAAAGAGAATTCTCTATTGGACAAGCCTCGAGATATATTGAAACACCTGAATTCCCCGGGAATTTTAACAGATTCGCCATGACTGGTTCACCTTTGCATATTCCATGAAAGGAAAAGATCATGTTCACTTCTTTTGAAAGGCAGCTCCCATGAATCGTTTGAGCTTAATACTTGTCCTGATCATTCTCACAGCATCTTCTGCGGTGGAGTACCTGGAGCCACACCAGACCATTATTGACATAGCAGATGCTCCTGCATCTCCCCGAATCAGCATATCACCGGACTTTCAGTGGGGCATCCTTCGAACTCCCCGTAAGTACACCACAATACAGGAACTGGCTCAGCCGGAACTGAAACTGGCTGGAATGCGTTTCAGACCGGAAACCCTGGCTCCCACACGAACATCTGTTTATACAGAAATAGAACTGCTGAACATGGAAACCATGGAAACTCACAGAATAGACGGCCTGCCTGATGAACTTCGTTCGCTGAGCAGAACATGGTCTCCCGACGGCACAATGGTTGCCATAACCAATGAAACAGCCAATGGAGTGGAATTGTGGTTGATTGAAACTTCTTCGCTCTCTGCACAAAGGCTTACAGAACCGTCACTGAATCTTTCTGCAAGGGCATTTCCAAAATGGCTTCCCGCAAGCGATGGAATTCTGATATGCTTAAAAGTTGAAAACAGAGAGCCTCCTTCTTCTCAGAACTATGTACCGTCGGGGCCGGTAGTTCAGGAGACAACAGGAGAAGAGGCACCAGTCCGAACACTTCAGGATCTGCTGAAAAACCCTCGTGATGAAGATCTTTTCACTTACTACCTCACCTCGCAGCTCTCACTTGTTGAACTGAACGGAAACATCTCGTCTGTTGGGGCTCCAGGAATTATCTGGGATTTTGACCCGGCGCCGGGAGAAGATCTAGTTCTTGTGCATATTCTGCATGAGCCATTCTCATATTCAGTTACTGCTTCAAGATTCCCAATGAGGATCGAAGTACGCGATCTTGAAGGACAAACCGTGCACACCGTGGCAGATCATCCTGTTCGCGACAACATTCCCCTGGCTTTCGGAAGTGTGTACAACGGTCCCAGGTCTGTGGAATGGCGGGCGGATGCACCGGCAACACTGTGCTGGGTAGAAGCTCTTGATGGTGGAGATGCCGGCGAACCCGCAGACTACCGTGACAAAGTGTTTCTACTGAAAGCTCCATTTGAGGAAAGTCCGTGCGAGCTTGCGCTGCTTCAGAACAGATATGGCGGAATCGACTGGGGGACAGATTCACTGGCACTGATATCTGAATGGTGGTGGCCCACAAGAAACATGAGAAGCTGGAGGATCGCGCCTGACTATCCTGCATTCACTCCTGAACTTGTATTTGATTACTCCTGGGAAGATGCCTACAACGATCCGGGAACACCCATGACAATGTTAAACGAAGCTGGCAGACGAATCCTCTTCTCGCCTCACGGGGAATCAATATGGACGAAAGGAGACGGAGCATCCCCTGAAGGGAGCGTTCCATTCCTGAGAGAACTAAACCTGAATACACTTGAGTCTGTGGAGGTGTTTACTTCTAAAGCCCCATACTACGAAAGACCTGTGGCATTTGCAGACAATTCCGGGAATAACCTCCTCTTCCTCCGTGAATCTCCACAGGAGTATCCAAACTACTTCATGAGAAATCTCAGCGATGGTAGCGAGTATATAGTTACTGACTTCCCCTACCCGACTCCACAGTTACTTGGAACATCAAAAGAACTGATCACCTATACCAGGTCAGATGGCCTTGAACTTTCAGGAACCCTGTATACTCCACCTGGTTACTCAACGGCTGATGGTACTCTTCCAGTGATAGTATGGGCTTATCCTGAAGAATTCATCTCTGCTGACGCTGCAGCTCAGATCACATCTTCACCCTATGAATTTGATTATGTAGGCTGGTGGTCTCCGCTGATCTGGCTCTCCATGGGATATGCCGTACTGGACAACCCCTCAATGCCAATTGTCGGCGAGAACAACAACAGTCCCAATGACACATACATAGAGCAACTTGTAATGAACGCCCAGGCGGCAGTGGATGCAGTTGTGAACATGGGAGTGGGAGACCGCAGCAGGTTTGTTATAGGAGGACATTCCTACGGTGCATTTATGACAGTAAACCTTCTGGCCCATTCCGATATTTTTGCAGCAGGGCTGGCAAGATCCGGAGCCTACAACCGCACACTTACCCCATTCGGCTTTCAATCCGAGCAGAGAACTCTCTGGGAAGCCCCGGAAGTATATTGGCAGATGTCCCCCTTTATGTTCGCTGACAAAATCAATGAACCTCTGCTGATAATTCACGGTGCAGAGGACAGCAACTCAGGCACTTTCCCAATACAGAGTGAACGCCTGTTCGGGGCCATAAAGGGTGTGGGAGGAACATCAAGGCTGGTAATGCTTCCACTTGAAGGCCACTCCTATTCAGCCAGAGAGTCAGTTATGCACACCTTATGGGAAACAGGCAACTGGCTTGCCACTTATGCAGGAGCAGACGAAAACATGCAGTGATATTGCAATTGTCTCACCGGCTGCAGAGCAAAAGTAGACTTAATTCCCGTTCCTGGCACTAAACTTTCTTTTGCTCTATGGAATGAAATATGCTTCTGGAGTGTAGTACATAGTCGCGGGTATTCCAGCAGAGGGTGGTGAAAGTATGCATGCACTGGAAGGTTTTTCAATCTGTTGAGCAGTAACGGGAAAGACTCTGGAATTGATCCCCTCACGGGGCTTCTGGACAGGTCAGTTCTGCCTTATCTGAATCAGCAGTTCTCACAGCGGGATTACCCCTGGTCTCTGGTCATTATCGACATTGATCATTTCAAGCTGGTAAACGATATCTATGGCCATCTGGCCGGTGACGCCATCCTCTCCCATGTGGGACAGACCATAAGGATCAATCTGAAAAGCAACGACTTCGCGCTTCGTTTTGGCGGAGATGAATTCATTGTGATCCTCCCGGATACCAGCGGCGATAATGCACTTGATCTTGCCCAGCGACTTCTCTTCGAATTCAGGAAGGGAGAGTTACCAGGAGGATCCAGCATCAGTGTTTCCATGGGCATTGCCCAGAGCAGACCGGAGGATCAGGAAATATCAGACTTGATCTCAATGGCAGATCAGGCTCTGTATCACGCAAAAGAGACCGGAAGAGGGCGGTTCGTTCTAGCAGAAGATTTGAGTTTCCTTAAAGATATCGAACCGGACTTTTCTCATATGGTTGGAAGAAGAGACGAACTCCATCAGCTTAGAGAACTGGTTGACAGTGCCTCTGCGGATTCCGCAAGATTCTGTCTGTTAACAGGTTTTCAGGGAACGGGAAAGACAAAACTGGTAGAGGAAATGTTCAACTACTGTCAATTTAAACAGCTCCCTGTATTTACCACAGAAGCTCATCCTGTTTTTCAGGAAGAAAATTTCCTTATTCTCTGCATAGTTAGAAAAGCACTTAACCAGCTCTCGGAAAGCCAGATATCTTCGCTTACAACCGCCGTAGGGCCAATAGAACCATCGACAGCAGAACAGCTTGCAGAATTCACATTCAAAGAGAGATCCAGATCCATTTCTGCTGTTTCCGACGCAAACAGCTCGAGAAACAGAAAAGATCTCGGTGTAATTCTGAAAGAAATTTCCAGGATCATTCCCTTTGTAATGGTTATGGATAATCTGCATTGGGCTTCAGGGAAATGTATTCAATTTGCTGCTGAAGTAATTGCCTCTATACCCGAAGCCAACATCCTGTACATCGGCATGAGTCGAACCAGTGAAACCATTAAGCTGCTTACATCCGTGTGGGTCACTATTCCTTCAAAAAGAATTCATCTGGCACCTCTGGAGCCCACCGATGTAAGAACCATGGTTTTCTTTGCAATGAAAACTCCGGGAATTCCTGACCAGGTACAAAACTATATGATGCGGCAGAGCGGTGGCAATGCTCTGTTTCTTCGCAAGCTTATCAGCTGGGCTCTAGAGATGGGTTACTTAAGTATAAGCAAGGGTGATATCTGCATCTGGCAGGAGCCGGACGAAGACGAATTCCCTGGTGAGATTTCTTCCATAATTGAAGTAATGCTGGGTAAATGCACAGTAGCAGAGAAAACTGTTCTTAAACGGGCTGCTCTTGCAGGAGACCTTCTCGATCTTGAGCTGCTCAGCGAGCTTACATCCATGGATGAATTCAATGTTGCGGAAAGACTTGATCGCTTTGTGGGAATGGGGCTTATTAAAGACAATGGAAGCTTTTACACTTTCTCATACGGTGTAATGAAAAGCCATCTGATCTCCAGGATATCTCCTTCACTCAGACAAATTCTCCATGAAAAGACAGCATCGTTCCTGGAGACCAGAAACAAAAACTCAAAAGACGAGTTAACCACACAGATCGCATACCATTTCTGTAAGAGCAGAAACAACAACAAAGCTACGGAATACTCCAGAAAAGCCGCAAATATGACTTTTGTCCAGGGGCTTCACTCTCAATCCATATACTGGTATCAGAAGTACCTGAAGCTTGTTTCGAGCAGCCCGGGCAAAACAGGATTTCTAATCGCCCATATCAACATTGGAATTCTTTTTTCAATAACAGGCCAGGCTGAATTGGCAGAAAAGCATTTGCTGAAGGCTCTGACCCTCACCGATGATCCAGTGGATCTTTGCGCGATATACCACCGCCTGGGCAGGAATTATCATCGCAGAAGCATGTATCCCACTGCAATCGAATATTTCAAGAGGGCAATTA
>JAGLDB010000102.1 GCA_023145935.1 Candidatus Sabulitectum sp.
GCCCACTTCCAGGATTCTGTTTCTTTCTTTGTGGCTACTATGGTTGCCACACAAGGTGCACTTATCAGTGCGAACAACATCATTGCAAGTCCCTGCAGAGGAGTGTAGTTTTCCCGGAGTTTCTCTCTCAGGGTACTGGAATCTTCATCCGCCTGTCCTACTGCAAATACCACACCCATCTGAGATACAAACACCTCCTTGGCGGCAATCGCACCCATGAGTGCTGTTGTTACACGCCAGTCAAAACCAAGAGGCTCCATGGCAGGTTCAAGGGCTTTACCCAATCGCCCTGTAATTGTGTGGGTAAATACTTCCATCTGTCGTGCGTTTTCTAAACTGTTTACTGAATCTGCTATAGCTTCTTCATACAGACCGGAGATGGTTACAGCAGCGATTTCCGCATCGTAATCTGTTGCAAATTCGGTTTTCTTTGGAAATGAAGAGAGAACCCAGAGGATGATCGAGATGGCCAAAATCACAGTTCCAGCCTTCTTAACATACTCTCCTGCCCTGTCCCAGGTGTGCCGGAGAATGGAAATTGGCGTAGGGATATGGTATGAGGGCAGCTCCATGACAAAGGGTGTAACCTCTCCCTTAAAAACCTTTTGCCTGAGGAATTTAGCTACACCAATGGAAAGCAGTATACCAACAAAATAAATGATCCAGACCAGTGGAGCTCTCCACACCTGTGGAAAAAATGCAGGGATGATCATCATATAAATGGGAAAACGGGCTCCACAGCTCATTAGAGGTGCTACCATAATTGTGGTGAACCTGTCATTGCGATTCTCCAGGGTCCGAGTTGCCAGAATTGCCGGAACTGTACAGCCGAAACCAATCATAAGCGGTACAAAACTCTTACCATGCAGCCCGAGTTTCTTCATGAGAGAATCCATTATAAAGGCAACTCTAGCCATGTATCCGCTGTCTTCAAGAAGAGCAATTGCCAGGAAGAGAAGGAAGATGTTGGGCAGGAACACAAGCACTCCGCCAACTCCACCGATTACTCCCTCTACTATCAGCGCTCTAAGCACACTGTCAGAGCCTGCAGACCATAAGTTGGAAACGGTATTGCCTAAAAATTCAAAAATCTGTTCCATATAACCCATGAGCGGCTCACCCACTGTGAATGTGAATGAGAATACCAGATACATCATTACAAGAAAAATGGGGATTCCAGCGTATCTGTTTGTTACAACAGCATCAATTCTGTCTGTTCGGGACATACTTGTACTCACAGGCCTGACAACAACCTGTTTAATAAGCTCTTCAATGTACTTGTAGCGGGCTCTTGCTACAAGCATGGCACTGGAGATACCTCGAGTGGATTCAAGGCGGGACGAAAGCTGGCTTACAAATCCGGTAATAGTTTCATCCTCCTGGCTGCCCACCTCGGAGTCACCCTCAAGAAGCTTTATTGCTTTCCACTCGCAATGCTGTTCGTCGTGACCTTCCAGTTCATCGCAAAGAACACTTACGGCCCTTTTTATCAGTGAAGGCGCTCCCTTTACCCATGGGCTTGAAGTTTCCACGCCTTTGTGTTCAATAACTGCATTTTTTAACTCAGCAATGCCTCTACCCCGATTACCTACGGTTTTCACTGCAGGAAGACCAAGTATTGATTCCATTCTCTCAAGATCGGTTTTGTAACCTCTTCTCTCTACTGCGTCCCACATGTTCATCGCCAGGATCATGTTAACGCCCAGCTCCATGAGCTGCATAGTTAGATAAAGGTTCCGCTCCAGATTTGAAGCGTCAATAACATTTATGACAAGGTCGGGCTTTTCTTCAAGAATAACATTCCGGGCAATAAGCTCTTCCGGTGAACCAGCAGTCAGGCTGTAAGTTCCCGGTAGATCGATAACTCTTACTTCCGTGCCCTTCCATCTGAAATGCCCTTCCTTTCGATCAACAGTAATGCCTGGATAGTTTCCAACAGACTGCCTTGCACCGGTGAGTTTGTTGAATATGGATGTTTTACCGGAGTTTGGATTTCCAGCAAGAGCAATCGTAAGAGTTTGCCGTGCCATGATTAGGCTGTTCTAACTTTCTTTGAAAAAAATGGGCGAACCATAATTCTGCTGCATATACCCTGCCCCAGTCCCACCCTTGATCCACGAATTTCTACAACCATAGGGCCACTGCCGCCACCGCGAAGTACCCTAACCACTGCATGATGAGTAAGCCCCATGGCAGTAAGCTTCTGATGCATAACTTTTCCACCATCAAGGGAAACTATCTCCATAGGCGTATCTTTGGGTGCATGAAGTAACTGAATTATTCCTGAATCAGTTTTTTTCATATTTTTCGACCTCTTCTCTAAATTCAATTCTGCTTTCGCTGTCGTACTGGAAACCACCGCTGGCAGCCATGGGACAGTTGTCAATAAATGCCAGAAACTCTACGAGTCTATCTGTTATTTCCTCACCTATTGCGTGTTCCACTTTACATGCAGCTGAATCAGCCAGCTTTTCATCCGCTCCCAGTATCTCACAAAAAAACCTGCCGAGGATCAAATGTTTTCTTATTACAGCATCAGCCAGTTTCTTGCCTTTCGCGGTAAGTGACACTGTTGAGTATGGTCTGTAGTTAACCAGTTTTCTAGAGGCTAGTGCCCTGAGAGCAACTGTCACAGAAGGGCGGCTAACCGCCATAGTGTCTGCAATGTCTGCAGCGCGTGTTTCGCCGGAGCTTCCCGCAAGCTCGGAAATTGCCACAATGTAATCCTCAAGACTTGCTGAAAGTTTCTCTGACATTTTCTTCCTCCTGCTACCGGTAATATTAGTCTCATCTAACTTATGTCAAGGGTAAGGCTTGCCATTGACTTGAAACACAGTAAAGAACATTGTTTACAGGTGCATTTTTGAAAGGATCTTGATAATGTGTAAATCCATTATTCTTATCGTCTGTTTTGTTGCGGCTTCTTTCGCTGGTTCTGATATTCCGAGCCTTCAGGACACCAGTTGCTCCCTTGGAATTTCTGACCAGACTGGAAAGCCTACCAAGAACGATCCTTCGGAGCTTTCGGATTCACCAGCCAGAGAAGAGTCTCGAGGAGAAGAGTTAAACAGGAGTTATAACAGTGCCCCTCAACAGGAACTTCCACTCTTTATGGAAATGCATCTTTCCATTTCCGATCTGCCGGATTCTGATGACAGTTTTCGCCTGGCAGCACCACCTCACCTGCTGGAGACAGGTAAAAAAACCAAGGAGTAACCAGTTGCTATCTAGCTGGCATGTGGTGTTTTTGCTCTTTTGGCGGTAACTGTTTTTACCAAGGAACAAAGTTGTAGCTGAATCAATATCCATCAAATTTCTTGACACTTAACCTCTGCACACTGACTGAATTGAACCTGGAAAACTGCTGGTATTCTTCTGTACTCGGATTAACATTCCTCGTACACTATTTGAGGTTGAGGAACTGCAGGAAATTACTATGAGAGTTATGTGTCACGATATTACATCCGCTCCCTGGTGGCAGAGTACCAGATACTGATTGGCGTTGCCCCTGCGGACCTGAAAGGCTATAGTTTCTTTATGCGATCAATTTTAAGAAACTTGCGTAACAAAATCCAGGACACCCGGGAGGGCAAGCTGTGCAATTGCCACAGACCTCATCTGCTTTCCTTCCCTGACACTGAAGATGATTACGAAATTCTGGAGACTGAAGTTATAGAAACAGTCAACAACACTGTTCAATTCGTAAAAACAAAAGTCACTGCAAAATGCACAATCTGCGCTACTATGTGGAGTATTGAAGTCATCACTGGCCCGGACAGAAGAACAAGAGTGTGGAAAAAGATAGTTAACACTCCCTCCTGACTGCTTGCTCCGTGCTTCGCCTCTGATGATCATGCTGTGAATACTCCTGTTACTGTAAATTGACTTCAGCGCAGCTTGATGTTGTTTTCGTAACAGACCTTCATGGAGATCATATTTACTATTTTCAGGTCACTAACTCCGAACTGGAGCTTATTGATGAAATGCCTGTTCCGCTTATATCTCCACCGGAAGATTCTTCTCGGAATATCTCGTATTCATTAACTACAGGATGCTTCTACTGGAGAACCTGCTACGATTCAACCGAGATGCTGGTTCGATTGTCCTTCGAATGTGTAGGCAGTCTTGAGCAGAATACCTTCGCAGGCGTAAAGAGTTCTGTTTTCAGGTAGAATGAAATTCAATCTATCGCCTTCAACTCCATAAGAAATACCGGGAAAGAATGTCGACTTGCTGTGGCGGTTGACTCCTCTTTTCTGTATATCACACCCACTTCTGTTTTTCGTAACTGCATTTATCCCATCCTGAGAGGAATTCTCATGAAAAATATAACTATGCTCCTTTTTGTTTTCGTTTCAGTCGTATTCTTCGCCTGTGGAACACCGGAACCACAGCCAGACCAGGCTCTAACTGTAGAGTCTACTGAAATCCCCCATTACATCATCGCAGCAGTTGATACCATCGGAATTGAACTTGGCGACAGCAATTATGTCTTCGGTCAGACCGATGCAGCGCTTTTCGGCACAAGGGGTGAAATACTTGTTCTTGACGGTTCAAAGAAACAGATCTCAGTATTCTCTCCTGATGGTGAATTTCTTAGAACCATCGGCAGACAGGGAAGCGGCCCCGGGGAATTCCTCAGACCAATGGCCATGGCTCTGCTTGGAAACGGACAAATTGCTGTTTCAGACCCATGGGGAGGAAAAATAACCCTTTTCGATTCATCCTACGCTTACCATGATGAAATAACTGGTTTCTTTCCAGCTCCCCCTCTGTCCATCGAAGGAGCTGACGGGCAGGCAATCATTGGTCTGATGAAAAAATTCGACATTGAGAATGATCTGGTTGGATATGCACTGGCCAGACTGGACGGAACAGCAGAGCCCGCTTACATCTACGCTGAGGAAATGGTGACCATGGAACCCACAATGATCGGGCCCGGATACACTGAAACCACAGTTGCATTCGCTTCAGATATTCAGGGAAGAGTATTCACCAGTACCACGTCAACCGACAATTACCTTATCAACGGGTTTTTTCCAGATGGAGAACTGTTCCTTGAAATACAACTGCCCTACGATGCAATAGCAAAAACACAGCAGGAAATGGACAAGGAGATTGAGGATTTCAACACTTCCCTTGAAAATAGAGCAACTTCCGGCGGTGGTGGTAGAATGCAGGGCATGGGTGTCCAGATACCTGCAGATGAACTGAATTACGAACCTCTCCCTGATCATTATGCCATTTCTGAACTTATGATAGATCCACAGGAAAGAATCTGGGCCAGAAGAGGTTCTGAGCCACTGCCATATTTTGATGTATTTGATCTTGAAGGTGAACTTCTTTTCACTGCAGCTGTTGAAGAGGGGGATCCTGATTCGCAGGATTGGACAATTGTAGTTGGAGAAAACAATCTGCTGGGTTTTTCTTCCGATCCTGAAGGGTACCCAAAAGTTGTTATTCTGATTCTACAGTAACCTATCGGATGCATTGATCTAAGCAGCAAAGCATTGAAGCCGTCTGTCCAGCAGGCGGCTTCTTTCTACTCATCCAGTAATTCGCCTGATAATCCTGAATTTCAGAGTATTCCCCTGCTGTGACTGACTAAAGTAATCTCGGCATGATACAGCAATAATAGCAATAAATAATGGATTATCGTGAGTAAATTTATTCTTCAGGAGATTTTCGCATGGTCTTCAAGCCGATATGAATAATGGAGTAGATCAGTGGAACACAGAGTTAACAGCAAAGATAAACAGGATCAGTCTCATGCAGTTCAAGAAATCATCATTGCTTGCTCCTGCCAGTTTCACTGATCCCGGCAGCAGAAAGGGGCACCAGCAAGTATGGGCACCCCTTCTTTTGTTGTGAATGCTTATAAGAATTACTTTTCCAGAGGTTTGTGACAGAACCACCAGTCGTAGCATTCGTATTCCTCAGAGCGCTTCTTTGCGTCTTCCTCATTGGTTGCCGGGGGAACAATGATCCTGTCACCTATGAGTTCATTGTTGGGCCACCCTGCAGCAACAGCACCCTGCTTATCTGAAATCTGCAGTGCTTTGACCGCACGAACAACTTCGTCCATGTTCCTACCGACTTCCTGAGGGTAGTACATGATCAATCGGACTTTGCTCTCGGGATCAACGATAAAAACAGCACGGACAGTGTTGGTGCCCTTGCCCGGATGCAGCATACCGAGCTTCATGGCTACTGCGTCATTGGCTGCAACAATTGGAAACTTGATCTCCACATCAAGCTCTGCCTTGATCCACTGCACCCACTTGATGTGAGAGAATACCTGATCGATTGACATTCCGATAAGCTTGCAGCCCAGTTTCTCAAATTCATCAAATCGTTTTTGAAATGCAACAAACTCGGTTGTACAAACAGGGGTAAAATCCGCAGGATGACTGAACAGCACAAACCATTCCCCTTTCAGATCTCCTGGAATATCCATCGGCCCATGAGTCGTCTGAACTTTCAGTTCCGGGAACTTGTCTCCCAGCAAAGGCATATTAATTTTTTCCTGTTCCATCTCCATACATCCTCTCTTTTACTGATCGTTAAAATGCCTGCAAAACACATCATTCACAACAGGGAATAAAATCCCACACACAAAAGAATGCTTGCTTAATGTAGAGATGTCAACTGAAGAAAAATCAAGCCCGGCAAAACCTGTCTGTAAGCATAGTCACTCTCGCT
>JAGLDB010000103.1 GCA_023145935.1 Candidatus Sabulitectum sp.
CCTGCAAGCTGATTCAGCTTGTTATTATCTGCTCGTCTAAAGAAGTGCTGCTGATTGAAGAAGTGAAATAGAATTCTGTCTGGTCCTGCCAGAGTAGAATGGTAAAGAAGCCGTCTGCATCAGCCAGGGGACAGGTGCGCCCTATTCCCAGTTGCTGCTGTCAAGACTTAAGGCCTCTGGAAAGCCCAAAACTGTGCAGAGTAAATCTCAGATCAAGATGAGTGTGTGATACCGCTCTCCCATACTCGCATGTTTTGGCCTTCTTACAATCTGTTACAAAGCATTCACCTCTCATTGACCCTCCTGGAAAATGTATTCCAGATAAAATAAGGAGAGAAGATGAAAGCAGCGATCAGGTTTGCGCTGGTGATCATGGCGGTATTCCCCCTGAACGCATCCGGCGCTCTTGTGCCTTCAGATCACGCGTTTTTTGCAGAAGAACAGGTGCAGGAGATCCGGCTGTATTTTGAACAGGATGACTTCTGGGATATCCTCACAGACAATTATGAAGATGATATCTATCTGTCAGCCGGGTTTATCTGGGAAGACTGCGACTTTCCCAGTGTGGGTGTAAGATTCAAGGGGGGCTCCAGCTACCAGACCAACCCCACCATGAAAAAATCATTCAAGATAAATTTTGATGAATTCACCCAGGATCAAAACATTCAGGGGCTCTATAAAATTAACCTGAACTGCAACTACAACGATCCCAGTTTTGTAAGAGAAAGAGCAGCCTATGAAATTGCAACTGCAGCAGGGTTGCCCTGCCCCAGAACAACCTTTGCGGCTTTGTACATCAACGACACCTACTGGGGTCTTTACACTCTGGTAGAGCAGTTCGACAAGCATTTCATTGAGGAACGCTTCGGAGAAACAGAAGATGGAAATCTATGGAAAGGCGACAACCACGGCTCACTTGAATTTCTGGACTGGGACCGGGAATCCTACTACGGCAGTTACGAACTGAAAACCAATGAATCTGCAAACGACTGGACATCTCTGATTGAACTTACCTGGCTGTTGAACAACACACAGGCAGAGCAGCTGCCGGATACTCTCTCTGAAGTTATGGATATCAATACCGCCCTTGCTCTGCTGGCTGTGGACAACCTGCTGGTGAATCTGGACAGTTACTCCGGTAGATGTGCCAATTACTATCTGTACTGCCCGGACAGAGATGACAGATTTGTCTTCGGAGAATGGGACATGAATGAGTCCTGGGGGTGTTTCAATATGTGGGGTTATTCAATTAACGATCTGCAGGAATTGAGCCCCTACTGGACCAGCATTAAGCCAGGTGAGAGCAGACCCCTTGCGGATGTACTGTGGAGTGTTGACCAATACAGCCTTGTCTATGAGGGTCATCTTAAGAAACTCATGGCCACTGTCTCTGATCCTGCTGTGCTGATTCCCGGGATGGAGGATATGCGGGATCTTATCCGTGAATGGGTCTACCTTGAAGAACCTCCTATGAGCCTCTTCACTCCTGATCAGTTTGAAGACGCCATGTATTACAATGTACCAATAGGACCAGGCAGATCTGCCCCGGCTCTGGCCACATTCATAGAGAACAGACACTCATACCTCACATCTCTGCTTGGAAGCTGGGAACCGGTGAATGATCTTATCCTGAATGAAATGATGGCTGGTAATGATTCTACTTTCGCGGACTCTCACGGAGAGTATGAAGACTGGATTGAAATCACCAACACCGGTACAGAATCCATAGATCTTTCTGAATACCACCTTACTGATGATATGGCATTTCCCTGGAAGTATTCTTTCCCGGACACAATAATTCAGCCGGGAGAATACATGATCATCTGGGCAGACAAGGACACCACTCAAGGCAGTCTTCATGCGGGATTCAAGCTGGACAAAGACGGAGAGGAAGTCTACCTGATGCAGGGCTATGTGATCGTAGACTGGATTAGTTTTCCCGATATTGAGGATGATGTTTCCTGGGGCCGCTATCCGGACGCCGGGGAAGACTGGATATTTCAAGCATATCCAACACCGGGTGCTCTCAATACGAACACTGAACCGGAGGAAGAAGGTGATCCACCTGCCCCGGCCACTCTGAAAATTCTATCCCCGAATCCAATATACGCCGGTACTACAGAGATCACACTGTCAGGCGGATCAGGAATAGCAGCATTCCACATATACGATCTGAGCGGTCGACTTGTGTCAGTTCCTTTTCAGGCCAGTCTGAATAACCTGCAGACCTTGTCTGTGGATACCTCCGAATTCTCTACAGGTATCTATATCCTGAGGCTTGCACAAGAGCAGAATGTAACATCAGTACTGGTATCAGTGATCAGGTAGCAACAGTTAAAGAAAGAGAAAAAATGAAAATAGGAAAAATGCAGTGGTTAACAGTATCAATGCTCCTCGTGCTTCTGCTATTGCTTTCTTTTGCTGGAGCCCCGGTGAAACAGGACTCAGCGCCGGAGTCTACCTCTGCAGGCTTAGGAGCGAATACGGGCACAGTGAGCTGAAAACTGTGTATTCCGGTTTGTGAGACCTGCCCCTTCAATGAAACAAGTCTCATGATGCATTCTGCCTGGCATGTATAGACCCATTGCGGTTCTAAAGAATAGAATGAATTTTACTTCTCAAGCATGGCGATAGCATCCTCGTAAATTTCTGTTGCTGGAAGTTTGATCTCAACAGATGTAACCCTGCTTCCTCTGTAGGTTCTTGCCCTTGGTTTCAAAACCTTTAAAGGCCATGCAAGAGTTTCATCTTCCGGAAGATACTTTGCAGCAAAGCTCAGATTTATGATCTGCCTGAGATACCACAATGAGGATAACCGCTGGAACTTTTCGTCAGCTTCATAAATCTTCTGCTCTCGGGTGAACAAGTTACCCAGTTTTGCGTTGTAATCAACCATAAGTTTTTTTAGAATGCTGATGTAAATTCTGTCCATGCTTTTGAAAATATCAAGATATGAGTCTTTGGTGCTGTCTGTTGCCATTGTTGTGGCGGCAAGCAAAGTGGAGAATGCTATCTGCAAAGCATGGAACCCGGGATACTTTACATCAGCCAGAGGCAATTTCAATCCGATATCCCCGGCGGTCTTCTCTTCATTAAAAACAGCCATCGCTTCTTCCAGCTGGTTCTTTACGGCAGAAGTCTTAAGGTTTGCTGTAAGACCGGTTTTGGGTATCACTTCTGAAAGGAGTTTATAGAAAGCAGCTGCCCTTGCTGGGAATTCCTTGATATCGTACCAGAAGATGTTCTGTGGGCCGATTCCCTTCACATTACCGTAAAACATCAAACCAATAGTGAATTTACCGGTGGTTCCAGCAAAATTCCATTCAAGGCCAGTGGAGCCGTTGAATGGTTCAAATTCAACAATGTCTGAGTAATTTATCGTTTTTTCTTTTTTCAGCTTGGAGAAACCGCCATTGGATTTGAAACTGATAAATCTGTCCGGGGTGAATACTTCTCCGCTGCCTCCAAACATCTTCTTCTCAATCAAGGCAAAAGGCTGTTCTCGAAGATGACTTCCAAGATTAAGCAGAATTGAAACTTTCTCACCGTAGCTGTCCACTGCAATCGGCATCTCTGATAGCGTGTTCAATTTAATCTTCATGAGCCCCCCTGTTAATTTAATGTTGCTTACCTGTATCCGTATCTTTACATCCGTTGTAATAGAATAAAGTCACAGGCATACCTGCGTCAATATCTGATGGTTAATCTCTTGTTCTCGTTGCTGTTGACTGCGTTACTATGACAATGTATTTTCTCTTCCAGACGCATGATCGATTGAGACAGTGGCATTTAGCAGATTTTTCGCTTGGGTACAAAAGAATCTGTTCTGTGCATAACAGGAGGGAAGAATAGAAATGATAAGAAATCTTGCACTGATTCTTGCAGTGGCTCTTATGGCTTCAATGGGCTGCGGTGAGGCACCAGCCACTGAAGAACCTGTAGAAACCGCCGAGGAACGGGTTGAAGAGATCTTTGAGGAAATCGTTGTTATTTCACCAATGGCAGATCCAGGCACACTTACATATTACCGTGATCAGACTGGTGAAGTCCTCTATATTGAGGTTACCGGAGATGAAGCAGGATCTGTGTGGGGAACCGGTATTTACACAGATGACTCTTATCTTGCCGCCGCAGCAGTTCATGCAGGCGTACTTGCAGAGGGGGAAACCGACATTGTAATGGTTACCCTTTTACCAGGCGAGGACAGCTACGAAGGAACTATCCATAATGATGTTGCAAGCATGGATTACGGTGAATGGAGTGGTAGTTATTCAGTGGAACTGATTCTTTTTGATTATGAGATCGCTGCCACCCCTGACCCGGGAACTCTTACTTCTTACCGTGACCAGGTTGGTGAGACATTCACTTTCGAGGTAACTGGAGATGCATCAGCAAGCATATGGGGCACATATTTCTATACAGATGATTCAAACCTTGCAGCAGCAGCAGTTCATGCTGGAGTTCTGGAAGATGGAGAAACCGGTTTAGTAGAAGTTATCATTCTTCCTGGAGAAGAATCCTACACAGGTTCTACCCAGAACGGCGTAACAAGCTGGGATTATGGTGCATGGAGCGGAAGCTACATAGTCGAGTAGCATGATAAGTTGATTAAGAAAGGCCAACTTCGCAGTTGGCCTTTCTTGTGTTTATACCGTTATCAGATCAACCGCAAACTTCAGGGCATCAGTTTTAACAGGGTAATCGGGTACAACCGGCCCTGGAGCCTCGTCACCACTGGGACGCACAAAGAATTTGTGCGACACCCGGCACTGCAGAAAAGTGTTGGGCAGGGAAAACAGATAGCTGTCTCCGTATGAACTGGCGAATCCGCCTGTATCTTTTCCAACGGTTTTTCCCATTTCATTGTCTTTCAGAATCACAGCCAGGTCACTTGCAGCAGATGCTGTGAAAGAATCTGTCAGTGCCAGAACTCTTCCTGTGAAATGCAGATCACTTTTATTCGGGTACCCGAACTCGCCGGATGATGAAACAATCTCCCCAACCGGTTTTTCCCAGGGCTCACCGTGAATGAACCTTGCAGGCAGCAGACTCATAGGGAAGGAAGCAAGATGCTTGCATACAGCGGAGTAGTATTTCCTGATCTGCCTGGATACCTTTACATCAACACGAGCAAAGTGGTTGAACGGTTTTTCTGTGAGATAGGAGCAGAGATCATCTCCGGGAGATGACTGGCCTCCACCGTTGCCCCGGAGATCAATTATCAGGTTTTTCACACCAGCTTCTTTGATCTCAGCAAACATTTTTCTGATAAGAGATGAAAAAGCAGAATGATCAACGCTCTGTCTAAGCGAAAGCAGGGCATAACCCATGTTCTTATAAATCTTATACTCATACGGCGAGGAAGTATGTAATGAAGACTCAGCGGAGATTGCCCTGCCGATAAACCCTGAAGTAACTCCCGGAACAGTCAAAGTTTCTGTTTTTTCTTTCTTCTTCACAACCAGCCTGAATTCAGAAGCATAACCGTACATAAGGAACAGATACTTTCTGAAAGACACTGCGGCCAGACTTTCCCTGTTGGCAATGGTCATTCCACTGATGGTGCTCAGCAATCCGGAGAGAATATCATTGCAATCAACTCCGTTAATAGAGTTGATCACAGCACCATCCAGATCTGCTGCAAAAGATCTTGTGACTGTAACCCTGCTTCCCTTACAGGAAACCTTAAAAGGAAACACTGATCCTTCAGTCTGAGCGTTCTTTGCATACTTTTCCACGGGAAGGGTAACTGAAGTATGATCATCACCGATCTTTGCAACTATGGTCGAAACCATCTGAAAGAATTTCTCTCTGCCCACTCCTCCGGAGAGCAGTTTATGCTTTGCTTCTCTGACAAGTGTATTCATTTTCTGGTGAGACAGATTGAAGAAAAGATCCGGATGTACCTCTTCCATGGTCTTCAGCATGAAATCAAGATCCTCTGTCATTTCTTTACCGGAAAACTCTTTGTCAAGCATATCTGGTGGCAGAGGCGGAGCCATCCTGCCCAGAACCTTTAAGAATCTGGTGTATTTAGCAGAGTTCTTATTCATGGGAGTCTTTGATCTCTACATTGGATTAACTAAATATCTGTTCAGCACATCAACAACCGGTTTGATTCCTCCTGCAAAAATATTCCCTCTGGCAATTACAATTTTTCCGTCTGGCCAGGACAATGACAGATCCGGTGAGCTGGATGTAAAACTGAATATTTTTGTGAATTTAACAGCAGATAGAGGTGTCAGGATTGTATTTTGAGGTCCAAGCAGATTCCCGGCTTCTGTGTCCAGAATGCAGAATGTATTCAATTCATCTGGTGATAGATTATCAGCCTTCATTTTAACTCGGTGTATCAAAAAAAGAATCAATCCAAGAAACACTCCAACCGCAGCAAAAATAATGCCGAAAGTGGGCAGTGATCCCTGATTCATCCAGCCAGAGATCAATGTGTAGATAGCATTAGCACTGATAATTAAAGTAATAAGCGCAAGTACATATCTGAAGGTAGCAATCCATTTTTTCGATTGCTCCATCACATAGATTTTGTTTGATCTCTCAAATATCACACAACCGGAAGCCTGAGCCAGTTTTTTGTAATCCATAGTTATTCCATCCTTTAGTTTTC
>JAGLDB010000104.1 GCA_023145935.1 Candidatus Sabulitectum sp.
TCCTGGAGACCTTCAGACCACTGCCTCACCTGTGATCTGGATGTGCCTGAAGAATGCAGAGGAGGGTGCAGATTCCGCTAAACAGTAGTGCTCGGCGCTTGAACTGTTACTTCACCGTCAGCTATTTCTGTAACTTCCGTTCAAGCCACCAGCTGTAGACCACCGGAACTATCAGCATGCTGAGGAACTCCAGGATCATTCCACCGAATACGGGGATTGCCATTGGCCTGGCCAGTGTGCTTCCCCGGCCTGAAGCGAGAAGAACAGGGATCAATGCAACGATGGTCGTTACCGTGGTCATCACAGCAGGTCTTATCCGCATTGTTCCAGCTTGAACAACAATGCTTCTCAGCTGGCTGACTGTTTCAGGTTTTGCCTTCTGCACAATTCTCGTAATGTTTGAGGCCATGAGAACACCGTCATCCACGCATATGCCCAGAAGAGCAATGAACCCCACCACAACTGCAACTGTGATATTGATCTGATCAGGAGCTGCGGCTCCTGTCAAACCTGCATTTTCAAGAAGGTTGTGAACCGCAGGCCAGAACCTCAGACCGAGCAGTCCGCCGGAGACAGCAACAGGAATGCTCCCTGCAAAGATTATTGCCGGCACGGAGAAAGTTTTGAATTCAGCATACATCAGCAAAAAGATAGAAAGCAGGCAGAGTGGAAGCAGGAGAATAAAGCGCTTTCTGGCTTCCTGCTGGTTCTGCCAGTCACCAACCCACCTGTACCAGTATCCTTCCGGCAGATCAAGAACTCTCTCCTCAGGAGCCATATCCCGTTCTTCTCGAATAATATCTCCTATTACTCTGTCAGCCTCCTGAATAAGACTTCCCTGATCGCGACCTGAAGCATTCAGCATAAGGTACGCTACCGGATCTCCACTAACTGATCTTATTGCAGCAGGCCCGGGTTCAGTAGTAATTGCCGCAACCATTGATAGCGGATACTGTATTCCATTCACAGATGACACTAGAACCCTTTCCAGGTCATCGGTTCTGTCACGGAAATCCTTCAAATATCTGACTCTGATAAGATTTGAAGAATATCCATCTACTATTTCGCCGGCAACCACCCCGCCGATTGCCCCTCTAAGGCCAAGACTAACAGCGGACATTGGAATTCCAAGAAGCGCTGCTCTCTCCCTGTCTACTGAAATCCTGGCATAAGGTTTCCTGCCTGTTCTGAGAGCACTGATGTCACGGGTTCCCGGGATATCTCTGAGGATGCCTTCAAGAGCTATTGCGATCCTTTCCGCTTCCAGAGGGTCTTCCCCGTGTATTTCAATTCCGATCGAGGTTCTTATACCGGATTGCAACATCACTATCCTCGTCTCAATTGGCTGCAGCCAGGAAGGTGCGATACCGGGCATTTCAACCGCAACTCTAAGAGAATCAAGAATATCCTGTTCTGTAACTCCCTCTCTCCATGAACTTTGCGGATCTAGAGTAATCACTGTTTCAATCATCCCTGCCGGAGCAGGATCAAGGGGAGAGTCTGCACGGCCTGCCTTGCCCACAACCCTGTTCACCTCAGGAATGGCTGCCAGAGCTGCATTCTGGTTTTCCATAACCCTACCGGTTTCATTAAGTGATCCTGCAGGAAGAAGAGAAGGCATGAATAGAAAACTGCCTTCATCAAGAGGAGGCATGAACTGAGTACCAAGACCGCTTAAAGCGGTAAAACCAAGGAGTATCATCAAGACAGGCAGGGCTATAAAGACACTTCGGTGCCCCATGCACCAGGTAAGCAGTGGTTTGTACTTCCTTTCAAGAAGACCAGGGCCCTTTGACTTCTCTCTTTGCTCTCTTACAGACCACCAGCCCAGCAGAGAGAGGCTCATTGCCATGACCACTGCTGTTCCCAGTCCCGCACGTGAGCCAGTCCATCCCCCGAGAAGGCCCAGCCCCAGAGAGGCGGCAAATGCAAGTCTGATCCTGCCTTCAGGTTTACTCAGGAAGAGTTTAGCTGCTGCCGGAATAAGAGTAAATGCAGTAAGCCCTGCTCCAGCAAGTACAAGTGTTTTTGTCCATGCAAGAGGCTGGAACAGCTTACCGCTCTGCCCGGTGAGGAAGAACACGGGAATAAAGCTGATGATTGTGGTGCCGAGGCTGGTTAGAATAGGCCCGGCAACGGTGTGAGCAGCCTCTGCAATCGTACCGGTTCTTCTGTGCACAGCCTCCACCATAACTATTCCCATGTCCACCAGAGTTCCAATGGCCACGGCAATCCCCGCATAACTCATGATGTTCGCAGGCACGTTGAGGATCTTCATGGCAATGAAACAGAGCAGTATTGCAAATGGTAGACTGGCGGCAACAAGAAGTGCCTCACGGGCTCGGCGAAGAAAGAAGAACACAATACCTATAGTTATGAAGATTTCCCAGATGATTGAATCCGTAAGTGTTTTTGTTGTCTCTTCAATCAGTGTTCTCCGGTCGTAGTAGGGGTTAACGGAAACGCCTTCAGGAAGGGCCGTTTTCAACAACTCAAGCTGTTCCTCTACTCCGTTAATTACATCCACCGGGTTTGCTCCCATTCGCATGGTTACAATTCCACCAACTGTTTCGCCACTCTCATCGGCAAGTATTCCGCGCCGGGGTCCCGGTCCCCAGTAGACCTGTGCAATATCCCCTACTCTTACAGGGATACCGTTCTTCATAACAACAACTGTCTGCCTGAGCTCCTCCGGGGATGAAGGTTCCGTAAGCCCCTCAACAACTATCTCCATGCCGGAGATCTCCAATGCCCCTGCTGCAAAGTCCCCACCGGAGTTCTGGACAGCCTGGAGAAGAGTACTGAGATCAATACCGTGCTGCCACAGCACTGCTGGATCTGCTTCAACAATCAGCTCTCTGCTGAACCCGCCTACACCAGCCACCTCTGCAACTCCTGCTACCATCAGTAACTGTCTCGCGATCACATCATCATGCAGGTCGCGAAGAATCCCCGAGTTCTGCGGTCCGTCAACGGTGTACCAGAATATCTGCCCCAGAGCTGTTGCATCCGGACCGAAAGTTATTCTTGCGTCCGAAGGAAGGGAAGAGGTTACCTCCGCAACTTTCTCCATAACTCTGGTTCTGGCTGTGTAGAAATCCATATCGTCACTGAAAACAACGTATAGCTGAGAAAAGCCGAATGCGGACATACCTCTGACTCCGGTCATTCCCTGGAGGCCAGAGACCGCACCGGTCAGCGGCAGTGTTATCTGCTCGTAAACCTCTTCCGGACTTCTGCCCTCCCAGGCAGCAGCAATGATAACCTGATTTTCAGAAACATCCGGCAGAGCATCAACTGGAATGGTTGAGGCTGAATGAATACCAACAGCAGCCAGCATCGCCGCTACTACCAGAACCGGAACAGGGTTTCCGGTTACCAGGCTCAGCATCCTTTTCACAATTCGTCACCTGTATTCATAAGTGATGTTACGCCTGTAAGCTCCGCCTGAGAGTCCAGAAGAAACGCTCCATCGAGCACCACTCTATCCCCGGCCACAAGCCCGCTCACCACTGGATAGTAAGGCTCTGAATTATCATCAAAGGAAAGCTCTCCAATTTCCACCACCCGTGGCAGGTAATGAGAATCTCCCAGGTCCAAATAGACCACGCTGCGCTCCCCCAGAGAGAGAACTGCCCGTTCTGGAACGGCAACAACAGTTACTGCAGCATGGGTGAACCGTACTTCCGCCATCACATACGAACCGGGAACCACAGACAGGGAGTCGGGGAGCAGTGAAAAGACGGGAAGGGTAAGGGTCCCCGGGTCCAGCTGAACAGCCATACGATCAATTGATCCGTTCCAGTTCTTCCCTGAAATACTGGAAGAGACAGGCAGGCCAGTTTCAACTCCATGAACCATGTTTTCCGGAATATCGATCCGAAGTTCACGACCATTCGACTCAATAACCGCCGCCAGCGATGTACCCCTGCTTATCCAGCTGCCTGAGTTCTTTAAAACAGCACCGATTGTTCCGGCAACTGGCGAGCGGATGTAGGCAATACCAGAAGGATCTGTTTCGCTGCCAGGCTGACTCCCAAGTTCAAGCAACCTGCTTGAAGCAGCTTCAATAAGAAATGAATCACCGGAAACAACTGCTGCCTGGTAATCACCCCGTGCACTTTGCACCTGAGGGGAATGGAGGACAGCAAGGATCTGCCCCCGGTCAACCTGTTCACCTGGACCTGTAATTCTCAAATCGGTTATTCGACCGTCAACCCATGCTGTGGCTTCAACCACAGATTCGCTTGCAAGGACGACCTGTGCCGGAAACCGGCGAACCGTGGCCAGATCCCTTAATGTGATGTCAACCGAGCCAAGGCCGGCCAGCGCTGTTCCCACATCACTGACTATTATGGTGTCACCTGTTTCAACCAGTTGCTCCAATTCCATCCCGCAAACAGGACAGATACCGGGAGAATCAAGTACCACACAGAGCATCGGGCAGGCATAGCTGCCCGAGCTCTCTATGGTTGTGATGCCGCCAAAAAGCAGAAAGACGGAAGCCCCTGCTATCAGAGCCGCTGTAACAGGTAAAGCCCTGGCAATTATCCCGCGTGACATGCCATTGGTTCATCACTGGCCTGAGAAGCGCACTCCTCACACATTTCCTCATCTGTGCAATCAGGGCAAGCTGCTTCCATGTGTTCCGCACAAGTTGCACACATTTCATCTTCTGTGCAATCGGGGCACCCCGCTATTTCCTCAGTGTCTCCTCCGGGGCAACAACCGGAAGCGTCCGGACCTTCACAGTCAAGAACTGCAGACAAATCCACAGTTACAGATGGATCCTCACAGAGAACCTTCATGTACTGCTGTGGATCAGCAAGGAAATCAGCATCGCAGCCCGCACAGCAGAAGTGAATTCTGTAACCCTGCCAGTCAAGGTATTCTCCATCCATTACTGCATCACCCATAACAGGACAGGTCGTATTCGCAAGGTCAACAATACCTTCGGGTATTGTTTCTTCAGTTTCAGCTTGTATTTCCTGCTCCGGAGCACCGCACGCTGCAAACAGCAGCATCGATAGAGCAAGAACGCCAATTATCATCTTCACAGGAATTCTCCTTCATCTGTTACAGCCCCGGCAAGCTCCAGCCATCTGGCTGTTGTGCTGACCAAAAGGGCTTCTTTTTCAACTATGGTCATTTGTATTGTCAGATTGTTCTGCAGCGACGAGACCAATGTTCCATAGGATCCCCTGCCGGCAATCCAGGCCTGGGAAGCGGATAAAACTGCAGACTCAGACAGTGGCAGTATTTCTGCCAGTAGTATCAGCTCATCAATAATGTTCTCTACACTTGCCTGCCTGGAAGCAAGCTCCGCCTGGATTTCTCCCTGTATCTGCAGGAGATGAGCTTCTGATCCCGCAAGCGCAAGTTCTGCCTTTTCAACTCTTGCTCCATCTCCTGAATAGCCCAGAGGAAGAGTAATGCCAGCTGAAACCATCCAGCTGTCTCGTCCCGGTGAAACGGCTCCCCCTTCTACTTCAGGGTACCCGACAGGTGAATATGAGATGCCTGTGACAAAATCAGGCATTCTCAAAGCTTTTGCTCTGGAAAGATCTGCTTCCGAAGAAGTAACCGATGCAAGGGCTATTCTTATTGCAGGCGGGTTCACTAAGGCATTTGCTATTCTCTCTCTGAACCAGTCAGGAGAGGGAACCGGAGATTCATTAAGACCACCAATCCCTGTGAGAGCTTCCAGCTCACCGAGATGTGCCCTGAGCAGATTCTGCTCAAGGAGTGGTTTCTGCTCGGCAAGAGCAGTTCTTACCCGCAGATCTGCAAGAGCAGACTGCTCCATCATCAGAGCTGAAGAGGCTCCTGCAGCAGATGCAAGAAGTGAACTCATGAATACTGATGTTTTCTGAGAGATTCTTTGCCTCTCACCTGCTCTGTAAACATCAGCCCATGCTTTTGCTATTTCTGTTCTCATGTGCAGTTCAAGCATTTCCCTGTTTGTTTCCGCCAGGGCAAGGGATGTTTCAGCAACATCTCTGGATGCGGATAGCAGTCCGGGCCATGGGATCCTCTGCTGAAAACCAATGGACCCGAGAACCGGACCGTTCCGGGTCTCCACAGGAGAACCTGCCATTGAAAACTGCAACACAGGGTTTGGAAGCACAGCTGCAAATGAGACAGCTGCCTGGTTTCCGCTAAACTCCAGAGCATATTCATCAGCCCAGTGAGCTTCAGAAAGAGCTTCAAGCCACATGGCACCTGGTCCTGCCCCGATGATAAGTAGAAGAAGAAACATATTTTTACCCCTGCGCTCTATTTCATACCTTATAGGTAGGAATTATCTAAGTATATACACAAAGCCAGCTGTTATGTTCCCGGAACACAGACAGGGAGAATGCCATGATAGCAGATCAGATTGAAAGCAACTTCATGAACTTCAGGTTTCCGGAAGAAGAAGGATTTCTCTACGGGTTTAATCTGTATGCACTGGTGAGTGGAAGAGATGTCCTGCTTATAGATGCAGCTTTCCGAACACAAGCTAAGCAGATCAAGAAGTATCTCTCTTCAAAAGGGCTCCGGCTCTCTCATGTGCTGTTAACACACTTTCACCCGGATCATGTTGCAGGGCTTGTTGTCT
>JAGLDB010000105.1 GCA_023145935.1 Candidatus Sabulitectum sp.
TCCAAACCTGTGTACAATGTGATCTGTCGCGGGGAAAGTGCCGCTGCGACTCCCATAAACTACATTACTGAAGGTGTTGTTTATCAGAGGGAGGGAAAACCGGTTAACAGCAAGGCTCCTGAGCCTTCTGAAAGACCATGTGATCCTTCAAAAGATCTCACAGCAATACTGACTTCTATTGCAGGATGCAGCAGGCAGCACATCTGGTCTTACTACGATTCCGAGGTACAGGGAGTCACGAGACTTAGACCGGGAGAGGCAGATTCATGTGTTTCTGTTCCTGTTCATGGCTCCCGTGCCGGGCTTGCGGTCAGCGGTGACGGGAACCCGTGGTACGGTGAACTTGACCCGTTCCTTGGTGGAGCTCATGCAGTGGGCGAAGCTGTTAGAAATGTTGTAGCCACAGGGGCAACTCCCATATGTGCCACCGACTGCCTGAATTTCGGGAATCCTGAGGAGCCGGAAGCATTCTGGCAGTTTAAGCAATCTGTGGCAGGCATTGCGGAAGCATGCAATGCTCTAGGGTTCAGTGGAGGTGATTATCCACTGCCAATTGTTTCAGGAAATGTAAGTTTCTACAATCAGTCCACAGGAGGAAAATCCATTCCACCCTCACCCATTGTTGCTGTTTTCGGTAAGATTCATGATCACAGAAAAGCAACAGATATAGTACTCCGCAGGGAAGGGAATATTGTTCTTCTGATTGGAACAAGAAAAGACGAGCTGGGAGGGAGCCTGTTTTACCGAACCTGCCTTGGTCATCACGGTGGTACGGTACCGGCTTTCAAAGGCTCTCTGGAAAAAAAGATGGCTGACTGGGTACTTGGGGTGATCCACGACAAGAGGGCATATTCTGTCCACGACATCAGTGGAGGAGGTCTTGCAGTTGCAGGAGCCGAGATGGCTTTTGCAAGCAGAAAGCTTGGTATCAATTTTTCTCTTGATTCAAATCCAGTTACCCTGTTTTCTGAGACCCCTGGATATCTTGTGGAAGTTGATCCCCGTTTTGTTGAAGATATCACTCTTCCGGAATTTGTTTCCGTGGCTGGCAGGGTTTGCAAAGGCTGCTCAGTTTCCGGTAATGGATGGTCGGTTGATCTGGATGAATTGAGGAACCAGTGGTCAGATAAGCTGGCTTCTGTTATATGGCGAGAGGAGGGCATCTGATGTCTTGCGCTGCTGTGATCAGATTCCCGGGTTCCAACTGTGAGTTTGAGACTGCCAGAGTTTTACGGAACTCAGGTATTCATGCCCGGATCTACAATTGGAACGATATTGAAAGACTTTCAGACAACAGAGCTGACGCTTATGTTCTTCCTGGGGGATTCTCTTTTCAGGACAGGATCAGGGCAGGGGTTATTGCTGCCCGTGAGAGTATTATGGATCTGGTTTTTGAAGAGGCCATTAACGGTAAGCCGGTTCTCGGTATATGCAATGGTGCCCAGGTTCTTCTGGAAAGCGGTCTGGTTCCAGGGTGGAAACCTGGTTCAGTACAGGGAGCACTGGCAGGCAACCTTGCACCGGGTAGAAGTGGGTATCTGTCAGGTTGGATTCATCTTAAGGCTGCGCCTGAAGCAATTAAGAAGTGTCCATGGCTGTGCGCTGTTAACGAGGAATCGTTTCCCCTGCCAATTGCTCATGCAGAGGGAAGGTTCGTTTTCAGGGAAGAAGACATGGACAGAGTGAAGAGCCATATAGGACTTGAGTACTGTAAAGAAAACGGCTCGGCTTCCAATGGCTGGCCTGAGAATCCCAATGGTTCTGCACTGGATATTGCTGCTCTTATGAACACCGAGGGTAATGTACTGGCCATGATGCCTCATCCTGAGCGAAGTTTTCATCTCTGGCAGGTTCCACCTGATATGGAAGGATTCTGGGGGGACAAAAGAAGGAGCTCATCCCTTAAAGAACTCGAGGAGCTGCCCGGGCCCGGAGCAGTTATTTTTAAGAGCCTTGCTAAATACCTGGGGGTAGAATAATGGAGAGCATTCAGATCGCAGTACGGTTAAAAACACCTGATCCCCAGGCGGTAACTGCCCTTAATACCATAAAAGCAATGAGACTTCAACTTCCTCCGATCAAGCTCCAGAGGCATGAACTGTGGGATTTTGAAATTCACAGTGGAGGGAAAGAGGTTGTTTCAGAGCTGGTAGGTCACTTTACAGATATTGTTAATCCAAACAAGCAATTCTGGTTCTTTACCGAGAAAGAGGTACTTCTTCCAGGAGAAAACCCCGAATTGCAATGGGTTGGTATTGTTGTCAGAGATCATACAGACAGTGTAAGTAGTAACTGGACTGATCTTCTTAAGCGTAGAGGATTTCCGGTTGATTCTCTCCGTTACAGTGTTTTGTGGAGATTCGGGTATTTGAAGGATACCGATGAAGCTCTTGCTAAGAAAATGGCTCTTGATCTGTCGGTGAGCAATACAAGAGAAGGCGGCCTGTTCAGCAACCCTGTTTCTCAGGAGGTTGCTTTCTGGATCTGAAGAACCGCAGCATTTTTGATGCATTGGAAGAGGTTGAGCGACCACAGCAGTATGTAGGTCTGGAGCACAATGCTTTTAGTGAAACCGCAGGTCCCAGGGTTACTCTTGTTTATCCGGACACCTACGAACTGGGAGCCTCGAACTTCGGGCTCCGGATTGTTCATCACCTGCTGTTGGAGACAGGGCTTTACTCAGTAAGGCGCGGTTTTCACCCTGCAGCCGATATGTACAGGATCATGAAGGAAAGAGATCTGCAGTGGCTTGATCTTGAATCAGGGGATCTCATACGGGAAAGCAAGGTTGTGGGATTCGGGATCTCAACGGAGATCCTCTATACCAATATTCTTTCTCTGCTGGATCTTATGAACATTGAACTTCGTTCAGAGAACCGTAATCAGAGTGATCCTGTTATTCTGGCAGGTGGAGGCGGTTTGGCGAATCCTGTTCCTCTCATGCCTTTCGTGGATGTTTTCTTTCTTGGTGAAGCCGAAGCAGGGCTTCTTCCTCTGATGGAAATATTGTGTTCCAGTCTGGACAGGAACGAGAAACTCGAAAGAGCTGCTGATCTTCCGTCTGTACTGGTTCCCGGTCTTCATACCGGTCAGTCTGTTCGCTGGGCTGTTGCTGATCAACTGAAGATCAAAGATGCTCCGGTTGATCAGATCGTTCCCATGGCCACAGTTGCTCATGACAGAGCCGTTGTTGAGATCTCCAGGGGTTGTACCCGTGGGTGCAGGTTTTGTCAGGCTTCACAATTATCACGGCCAGTAAGAGAAAGATCACCTGAAGACATAGTAAAACTCATCACTGATTCGGTGAACAGCACCGGATGGGAACAGGTAGGCGTTCTCTCCCTCTCTTTTAGCGATTATTCAAGATTGAACAGCCTGATAAAGGAATTTGATGAAATTGAGGGGAGTATGCATGTTCGTATTTCCCAGCCGTCTCTCAGGCCGGATACCCTTCCGGGGCTTAGTGGTAAAAGATTTTTCAAAGGGAGCGTGACTATGGCTCCCGAGGCTGGCAGTGAAAGGATGAGAAGAATAATTAACAAGCCTCTCTCTCATGACGAGATATTGAGAGCTGCTGAGACTGCGGCACGCATGGGTGCAAGAGGAATCAAACTCTATTTTATGGTTGGGCTTCCAGGTGAAACAGATGAGGATATTCTTGCAATAGCTTTTCTGGCTGATGCTGTGGCAAAAATTATGGGAAACAAGAGAAAAGTTACTGCTGCGATCTCTCCTTTTGTTCCCAAACCACATACACCGTTTCAGTGGTGCGAACAGCCGGATCACGAAGAGTTGTGGAGACGAATACAGCTTGTAAGGATGAACTGTAAAAGAGCCAGAGTAGCATGGAATGATCCAAAAGTTTCTGCAGTAGAGTATTACCTCTGCACTGGAGGAAGAGAGTCGTCTGATATTCTGGAAAAAGCTTACCGGAATGGAGCAGTCTTTGACGGATGGAGTGATCTCTTCCGCTGGGATGTATGGAAAGAACTGATTTCAGGGAAGCTGCCTGCGGGGTTTCATATTGATCATCCTCTACCATGGAGTTTTGTAGATACAGGAATAAAGAGGGAATGGTTGATCCAGGAGTATGAACGCTCCTTCAGAGAAGAAACTCTTCCAGATTGCAGAGAAGCCGGTTGCAGTGATTGCGGTGGCTGCAACGGGGTCGTGCTGCCCTTTCCTGATATGATCGTCTGCAACGATGCTATCCCGCTTCCTCCGGGAGAACTGCCTGTTGAAAGAGTTCGTCTCAGGTATTCAAAGACTGGGCTGGCTCGATTCACATCTCATCTGGACATGGTAAGAATGTGGACAAGAGCACTTAGGAGAAGTGGTCTTCCTGTATATTACAGCTCGGGTTTTGCCAGACGGATGAAACTGGTTTTCTCCCAGCCTATACCTCTTGGAATGGGCAGTGAGAGTGAGTATCTGGATTTTCAGTTGATGGAATCTGTTAAACTTAATGATGTTCTCAATTCCATCGTGTCTGTGCTTCCATCCGGTTTCAGGATCATGGCTTTAAAGAAACTTTCAGGTAGGTACAGATCGCCGGGGGCTTTGTCCACCGCAGCAGAGTATATTATCCATGGTATTGATAGAACTGACAGACTGATAGACTATCTGAGGAATAATGAAGTGGTTTCATCGTACTCAGTTGTTGATGTTGATAAAGTAATAATGATTTCCGATCCGCACAAGGGAGCTTCCAGGCCTGACAGGGTAATGGAGGCTGCTGGTGTGGAGTGGGAGTCCATCATAAGAAGTAACATTCTTGTTGCAGACCAGTCGGGACAACTTGTACCGCTTATGGCAGCAACATAAGGAGAAGAAAGAAATGAAGGTTGATTTTATTGTCAACCGGCATCCTGAAGTCACTCGAATTGCTGTTGTGGAAGATGGCAGACTTATGGAGCTTATCGTTGAAATGGTTGACGATAAGCGAATTGTCGGTAACATATATCTGGGCAGGATCAATGCAGTGCTGCCTGGAATGCAGGCGGCGTTTATAGATATTGGATTGGAGAGAAGTGCTTTTCTTCATGTGTCCGATGTGAGGGAAAAACTTGTCGACGAAAAAAATTTTGCCAAAGCTCTCGTGGAAGGAAAACCGCCAAGGTCGGATGAGACAAGACGGCCAATTGAGAAGGTGCTGGAGAAGGGCAAAAGGATCCTTGTTCAGGTTACAAAAGAGCCTATAGGAACAAAGGGAGCCAGGGTAAGTACCAGGATCAGCATTGCTGGACGATATGTGGTCAGTATGCCCGGTGATTCCGTAGCGGGAGTTTCCAGAAAAGTAACTGATCGCCAGGAAAGAAGCCGGCTTCGCAAGATCACACAACAGGTGAGAACCGAAGGATTTGGCATTATTGCCAGAACTGCAGGTATTGATAAGGACGAAGAGAACTTCAGGACTGATGTGGAAAGAATAGTGAACAAGTGGAAAGAGATCGGTGCCCTTTCCCTGAAAGCCAGGGCACCTGCTCTTCTCCATCAGGAGCATGATCTTATCACTATGACTGTACGGGATCTGGTGACTCCTGATATGAATTCTATAGTAAGTGATTCAAGAGATGTGGCAAAACAGATCAGGAAGTATCTGAAAGCTTTTGACCCGGATATGGCAAACAGGGTGAAGTACTACAGAGGCAAGACACCTATTTTTGATCATTACGGTATAGAGAAGGAAATTTCCGGTCTTATTCGCAGAGAAGTCCTGTTGAAAAGTGGTGGATCCATAGTGATCGATCACACTGAGGCTCTTGTTGCAATCGATGTGAATACAAAGAGATATGTAGGTCGCAAGAGGCAGGAAGATACCATATTCAAGACCAATATGGAGGCTGCCAGGGAGGTTGCCAGGCAGTTGCGTCTTCGGGACCTGGGAGGAATCATTGTTATAGATTTTATTGACATGGACAATTCTTCTCATCGGGACAAAGTGGTAAATTGTCTCAGAGGCGAACTGGGCAGAGACCGGTCACCTACGAAAACCTGTCAGGTAAGTCCCATGGGTCTTGTGGAAATGACCAGAAAAAGAGTGCGTCCCAGTCTTGTTCAATCCATGTCAATTCCATGTGAACACTGTTCCGGTACCGGCAGGAGCCAGACACCGGTAAGTGTTCTTACAAGAATAGAGCGTTTTCTGGAGAGAGCTGCAAATGGGAAGAAGCACAACAATCTGGTTGTTACCATAAATCCTCTTCTGGCGAAGTATCTTAATGAGGATGACGGAAGACGGCTTGAGTACCTTACTGCAAGAAGCGATAAACTCTCAGTTCATGTACACGAGGACGAGAGACTTCTTCAGTCGGATTTCAAGGTATTCTCCCTGGATTCTCATGACGAGATCACAGATCTCTATTCGCCTGATTCAAGAGCTTGACCTTGACGGGTATAATTAGTATAAGTCTGCGCAGTCCTGATAGTTGGTTGGAGAACGTGTTACTGACACATTGTGTTAATATAAATGGAGGTACGGTTTGTACGCGATTATAAAAACAGGTGGAAATCAGTTCAAAGTTGAGCAGGGTATGAAGTTGATGGTTCCCCGTCTTACAGGTGAAGAAGGTTCTGATCACACATTTGAAGAAGT
>JAGLDB010000106.1 GCA_023145935.1 Candidatus Sabulitectum sp.
AATCACCATTTCTATTTGCATGGGCGAAACCTGTTCCGGTGAATCCCAATTTCTTTAAAGATCGCAAAAAGGGAATGATGCTTGTAGCCATCGCAGGACCTGCCACAAATCTTGCAATTGCACTTGTATTAAGTGCGTTTCTTTTTCTTGCGGGTGGTATACTGCCTGCGTTTCTCGCAAAAACCTTTGCATGGGTATCGTTGATCAATGTCATGCTGATGGTTTTTAATCTAATTCCCATTCCTCCTCTTGATGGAAGCAGAATTTTGGCTAATTTTCTTAAGCCGAAGGCTTTATGGCATTACATGAAACTTGAACGGTTTGGAATGTTTATTGTGTTCGGTCTTCTTTTCACTGGTGTTATTTCCAGCATTCTTTACCCGGCCATGAATCTGGCTGTGAGGGTTCTGGGTCTGGCACAGTATCTGCGTTAGGAGTTGTTATGTCCTTTCTGATCCTTTTACTGATTGCCGGTGTATATGACGAAACACCGATTACCAGGAACCTTGATCCCGATTTTGTACCTGGTACATATGCCGAGTACCGATCCGGGCAACCGGAATTCACTGAACTGATAGTTACTCCAGTCACCGGAGAGATCAGAGGCACAGAGTTCCTTGTTGTTATGGAAGAGAATATGTCAGACAGCCTTGACTCCGCCCTGCTTGACCAGTGGCTTGCAGATATCCAGAGTGAAGGTAATTCCTCTGCTGCGGTTGAGATCACCTATGCGAATCCTATTCAGATCAGGGCATGGCTTCTGGGTTTGTACAATGATGGCCTGGAGGGTGTGGTTTTTGTCGGAGACATTCCAGTTCCATGGTCGTGTACAGTGGATCGCGGGGCAAAATCAAATGAAACATTTCCCAGTGACTATTTCTACATGGATCTTGATGGTACCTGGGAAGACAACTGGATTGGATACCCCGGAATAGGAACAGCAGGCCAGGACAGTATCTATGATGGCTGGAGCGGCGAGCTTTTCCCAGAGATATACACTGGCAGAATAACCACAAGCGTGCTTATTCTTGGCAATGAGTACGATCTGATCAACGATTACCTTGCAAGACTTCATGAATGGAGGCTTGTGGGAGATCCCGAGCCCAGAGCTCTCTGCTATGTTGATGATGACTGGGCAGGCTGGGGTAACAGTTACCGCTCAGCCATGGAAAACCTTTACGACGATGTAGAGCTGGTCAACCTTCCCCACAGTGCTACTAACGGTACTGATTACAGAGAGAACAGACTTCAGGAAGGCTACACCTGGATCAGCCCGTTTGTTCATTCAGGGCCCACATCCCATGCCTGGAGTCCAGGGCCCAGTACTACTGCGGGACACATCTGGACCGATAACCCTCCTTCCAGGTTCTTTAATCTTTTCGCCTGTTCCAACGCCCGCTTTACAAGCAACTGGTGTATGGGTTGTGCTTATGTTTTTGGAACTGACTATGGCCTTGCTGCTGTGGGCAGTACAAAGAGTGGAGCTATGCTTCAATTCGCCCAGTTCTATACTCCTCTCGGAGAGGGAGAAAATTTCGGAAGTGGCTACAAAGCATGGTGGACTCACATCATCAGCGGTGGTTTCAGCCAGTCCGAGCAGTACTGGCATCTCGGAATGGTTGTTATCGGTGATCCAACAATAATGCCGGCAATGCACATGCTGGGTATTGAAGACGGTACACCATCAGCCGCACCCGCTATTCACTTCAGTGCAAACCCTGCAATGGGTGCTGTTACAATAGTTTCACAGGGTGTATTTACCATCCACGACATGACCGGGCGCGAAGTTGCAAATGGATATCAGAGTGAGACATTCACAGGTCTGCAGACCGGAGTTTATCTGGTAAGGGCAGAAAACAACGGATTTGCAGTTGTTGAGAAACTCTGTGTTATAAGGTAGTACTGAATTTTATGGGGGTGGGGTCTGCACAGGCTCCATCCCCGGTTCTGCCCGGAGAAGTCCAAGAATTTTTTCTATCTCCTCCTGCTTTGGTCGGGTAAGATACTGGTGCAGATCTGCTTCAGCAAGAATAGAGGAGGCAAGTTCAGCAGTAACAGAAGTTTCGGCTGATGCGGCAAATCTTGCGGAGATATGCCATATGGAAGCAGCTTCTTCCATGGAAACAGATCGACATTGGATTGAAAGCCGGAGACACAACTCTGAGGCATGGATCAATCCCGCCTGAGGCAGGGAACTTATGGTGACTGAAAGATTTTCCTGTGAGTTGGTAATAACACTGGAGATCGCCATGGCAGTATCAGGATTCATTCCCTCGATCTGAATGGAATTCAGAGCAAACAGATATCTGTCCTGTAAGTGAATGTTTTCGGGAATCAATAGAGTTGCTTTAGCCCATGCAGAATAGCTGTCTCTTCCTGCAGCAGACAACGCTGCGGCTCGCAGCTCCCACCCCCGGTAGTATTCAGGGTACAGGTTAATAAACTTCTCTGAGTCTTCCAGTGCAGCAAGGATCATGTTGTTTTTCAGATGTGCCTGTCCTGATGCCAGAAAAACTCGTTCCTCCCAGGGAATACGCCTGGCTGCCAGCTCCAGATCACCTAACTGGTCTGTTCCAGTTCTACCCAGTGCCAAGTAGCCTGTGATTACCGTGAAACACCAGAAGAGAGAGAAGAAAAGAGCAAGTGCAGGAACTGCAGCCGGTACATTTAGTTTCCGGTTGCTAAGACCGCCCACAGAGCTTAAAAACAGTGCCGCAGGAATTGCTCCAAGTGGTGTGGCAAGTGGCAGATCGCTTGTGAATATCAGCCAGAAAACTGCCAGAGAAGCCAGCTGATAGTCAGATCTTGATCGTCTGGAAAGCCAGTAAAGCATAAACAGCAGAAGAAGCAGACCGGGAATACCGGTTTCAGTAATTATTGTAAGAGGCTCTGAGTGCAGATAGTCTATTCTTTTGTCTCCCCCGGACAGTTCTCTCAGCTCCGGCTCAGAGGAATTGAATATTTCCAGCCTTGCAGACCCGGTACCTGTTCCAAGTGGAAGATTGTCAAGAAACAGCTCAGCAGAATTGCGCCAGATCCTGGTTCTGAGTTCAAGGGTTGGGCCTATCCTGCCTGCAGCTTCGGGAAAGAACATTGAAAATATCTGTCCTGATATCATTATGACCAGAATCATCCAAGGTTTGATCTTTTTCCAGGAGTAGAAAACAAGAGCCCCGACCAGACAGGCAACCCATCCAATGTAGAATGAAGAGATGTATACACCAGCAAGAATAATTGTGGTAAGTACCCAGGAATACCATTTGTCTTTCTTGAAAAACACAAGACTGCCCACAAAACCAAGGGATAGAACCATTCCTGCTCTGTTTGCATTTCCAGTAATAGTGTCTGCTCCGGCAGATAGCATTACAGCAGAAACAAGAACAGCTGATGCAGCAAGAGCTTTCAGATGTACTCGCAGACCCCACCTTGCGATAGTTCCGGAAAAACCTGTTATCATCATCCCGAATGAAAACCATCGCACAGCATATGGAATGCCCCCTGTGGCTGATGTACCCCACAGCAGGGAGAGAGCAGGAAGCAATCCGATAAGTGATCCAATAATCAAATGTGTTGTGGAAATACTTTTTCTTCCAAAAAAGAATATTACAGAACCGGCCAGGGGATACATAGCCAGTCGCGACATCATTGTTGAATCAAAGAGCCCCGGTATTACAGCTGCTAGAGTTATGGTGAACGGAAGAAAAAACAGCAGGAACCCTGCCAATTACAATTCACTCCAGGCAGCAGGATCAGTGGGCAGATCACCTAGAATCCCATGGTTTACCTGGAATTCGTGAATGGCTTCAAGCTCGCACATCCAATCCATGGTTCTCTGTTCTTCAAGGTGAATCAGTAGATTTCTTCTTATGGTTGCTTCCACCTGCTCAAAAGAAGCAGCATGCGGGGGAACTATCTCTACGAGTCTGTAGAAAACAAAAAGGTCGTTTTCGATTTCCACAGGCCTGTTCCACTCATTGCTGCTTTCTTCCATAGAGAACAGTGCCAGATCAATTTCATAGGGAAGCTCATGCTGCGCTACAGGCCTGGAGATGAACTCATTGCCCGGGGCAAGGAATTCGGTGTATCCGGGATAACCAAGCCCCATAAGTGAATTCTCATCCCTCGTGAAAGCGATGGCCTCTTCGAGAATACCGGCAGGCACCATAACTGACTCAAAAACCCTTGTTTCAGGCAATTGTGGGACTGAATCCATCTGCAGGAACGCCTGGTAAACCAGAGAGTCGCTGATCTGTACAGCGTCTACTACATTATCCTTGAAAAGAAGCTCACTTGCCTGATCCAGAGCAAAGGCTTCTGCTCCAGGGGTGAAACTCGTGTATCCCTGTGGAAATTCTGCTGCATACAAGTCTGCAACAAAAGAAAGCCGTGCTTGATTTCGCAGATTGTGAGAAACCCAGTTAAACGATTGCGGATTTCCAGGGTGCCCCATGGAGGTAAAGCCGGCTATGCCGTGAAATTCCCCGGCACTTATGGAGCCACCGTTCCATGATGCAAGTTCGGTAGAAATGTCTACGGATTCTCTCTGCAGGCAATATGCTGCAACTGCAGCAGAATCCATCTGAAAAGTTCTCATTGCTTCTGTTTTCAGAGAGTCCAGATTTCTGACAGAACGGCTTTCGGTCAGGCTGTTTCGGGCAAATGCATTGAATGTTGAAGTGTCGGCCAGGGTAGCATCTACCATCTCCTGTGAAGATATTTCAATAGAGTCAAGGGTGTACATAACACCATTAACCTCAATATGACTTCCCGGGGCTATGGAATCCAGTGCGAAGGCCAGGTTCCAGGGCAGGTCCGGAAGCCTCACCGGACCTTTGTTGCCAGTCACTGTGGAAGAAAACCAGACAATGCTGCCAAGAAGCTCTCTGTAGTGTGACAGATCAGCATCAGTAATACTGCTTCGCATGGATGACGAGAGTGTATCACTGTAGGCAATGAAAGCAGAGTTTATTATCCAGCATTCTTTCATGCTCTGTATGTATTGTGAGTGCAGGTAGTTCTGGTTATCTATTTCTGCGGTGATCATTGTTTTTCTGCCCAGGGCAGTAATGAAATCTCCTACGGGGTTGTCTTTAGCAAGAAATCTTGTTCTTGCGCTCTGGTCAAGGTTTTGCCAGATGCTTCCAACTTCGGAAACCGTGACAGAGTCAGTTGCTGTTCTTATCAACCATGTATTCCCGTCGGGAGATCCACAGCTGGTTAGTATAAGCAGAAAAGCAAACAGAAATATGTATTTATTCATCGAGTGAACCCTTCAGGAAAACGGTTAATATGTGTTTTCATTTTCCTAATATACAAGAAAAGGGAAGCCCTTGAAGGACTTCCCCTGAAAAAGTCTAAGCCAGTTTAGAACAGGCTCTTAATAGAACCCCATGTGTCGCGTTCCAGAGCACTTGGGTTTACATCGTAGCCGTGCATGGCATCTGGAGAGCCCTGCTCGAAGACGTAAAGTTCGTTGATAGGAGCAGTCAAAGCCATTGTGGCTCCACCCATTGTAGCACTTGGGATAAGGGTGTGATGCTCGATCAGAGAACCATCAGCAGCGATCTGATCAACAATACCAGTACCGTTGGCACTTGTTACCCACAGGCAGTCATTAAGGTAATCCCAGGCGGCACCATAGGCACTTGTTGCTGCTGTAGACCAGACTGTGGTTGCTGCGGTTGATCCGCTTACGCCATCCCATGTGAGCTGATTCACATCGGTAGAGAAAGAACTGGTGTAGAAGTATGTACCGTCCCAGGCAAGGGCGCGGTTAGGGCTTATGGGCCCTGTGAAAGCGCCGACCTTTTCGTATGTGGTTATGTCGTAGTAATCGATAGCAGTGCTTACACTGCCGTACATGTAGGTTCCGTCACAGCAGAGATCGCGAAGACCCCATCCTGGAGCGTCATTCTGTTCGAAACTGTCTACAACAGCACCTGCATGATCAAAGAGGTAGAACATGCCTGTTGATGCACCGGCCTGCCCTGCACCGTTTGTGATCCAGAAGTAAGTACCATCCCAGCCGCATCCTACTGAGTAAACATTAGGAATAGCAGTTTCTACAGACCAGTAGGCGATCTCTTCGAGCCAGGTGTCTGTTCCGGGCTGAGTAATCCCTGCATCAGGGGCTGCATCGGTCATTGCGAAAGCCGCAACAGCCATAACTAAAACAAGAGCGAAAATTTTCATTTCGAGATCCTTCCACATTAGGGTAAAACGGGAACCATTTTAAGATAGTCCCTTTAGGTTCCTTCTGTCAAGAGAAGAGAGAGAATGAGTTTTCCAATTATCAGATAATTAAACACTGGAACAGTAGGTAATTATTTCCTTTAACATCTATCACGTGGCTATCAAGACTCTAAAGCAGAGCAGGAGTATTTTCAGAAAAGGGTCTTGATAGATCCCCATGTTTCACGGTTAAGGGCAGAGCCGGTTACGTCATAACCCCGCAAAGCATCCGGACTTGATTTGTGAAAAAAAAGACCTCGCGGACAGGAAACCGGGCAGAGTTGGTCCTCTGCCCGGTTAAAGAAAATAGCACGCTCCTGGAGTAAACT
>JAGLDB010000107.1 GCA_023145935.1 Candidatus Sabulitectum sp.
CAGCCACAGGAATACCCATAGCCACAGCAGCGCCGTGGGCGATTGAAAATCCGCTTACAGCCTCTATGCAATGACCAACTGTATGACCCAGATTAAGCAATCTTCTTTCCCCGGTTTCCTCAAGATCAGCAGCAACGATTCTGCCCTTTACAGCCAGGCATGCTGTAACCGCTCTGGTGTAATCTTTGTTCAGCAGATACTCCACTATTCGTCTGTCACCGATCACAGCGGTTTTCAATGCCTCTGCCAGACCATTGTTCAATTCTTTCAGTGGAAGAGTCTCCAGAAATTCAGGGCAGATAACTATTTCAGATGCGGGATACACAGTTCCCGCCTGGTTTTTTGCGCCTGCTATATTCACCGCTGTTTTTCCGCCAAGAGAAGCATCAACCATACACAACATGGTAGTGGGTATCAGTGTAAGATTCACACCGCGCTTCCATGTGGAAGCAGCAAATGCGCCTATATCACAAACTGTCCCCCCGCCAGCAACAACAACACTTGAATCTCTTCTTAAATTCGCCTGACTCATCTTCTGCCAGAGTTTTTCCAGAATGTCAGGGGTTTTACTTACTTCGCCACCGGCAAGTACAACTTCATGATCACACGAAGACAGCCTGCTTCCATATATGTTCTTTACCGTAGAATCCAGTATGAGAAAATCAGGAGAAACATCAATGTCCTTCACCCTGTTCTTCACACTCACCGCAGTTGAAACATCAGACCTTGGAAAAGTGAATTCTATTTTCATACAATGCTATTCTTCTCCACCAGTGAACGATGTCAAAGTGATCAAGCTGTCCGCAGACTGCATCATGACCATGCCCACATCAGGCGCCAGCCAGATACTGCGAACGGAAATGGTTGTCTCCGGTGCAAAACCTGCTGTCTGGATCCAGTTGATGACCATTTCCTCCTGATGAACCCTGTAACAATCACTCCATACTCCATCAGGGGATACGAATGGACCTGTAACGGTCTGGTTCCGTATCCATGTGTGGCTCAGTGTTACTCCCTGACTGACAGCCTGCGCACTGACTGAATCTCTGAATGTCATTCCATCTGCAAGAGGCCAGTCGAACATGGTGATCCATGCCTGGTAGATAGGAACCTCAAACCCGTTGAAAAGCACAGTATGATCTTCGTACTTTTCCAGTCTGCCATCTTCATTGATCCAGTAGTTGTAATCTGCACCGGATTGCAATCTCCAACATGGCCGTTCTCCAACTACCGTCTGGTCTACTACGGTAACTATTCTGCTTCCCCCGCCGTTAATGGTGTATTCCCATGTGGCTCCTGCCGGTGATATCGGGAAGTAATCAGATGAGAGTCTGAAATAAACAGGATTGCTCTCGCACCCGAAGAATAGAAGCAGAAACAAAGCAACAGATATTGTTACAGCCTTTTTCACAACTGCACCTCCCTGGAAACACCGAATGTAAGCCTGAATGCATCTCCTGCTTTTTCCGAAGCCATTACGCTTTCAAGATCGAATCCAAGCCCTGCCCGCCATGGGGAACCCAAGCTGAAATTCCATCTGATCCCTGCCCGCCAGAAAGGATCCCAACTGACAGGATCAGTACCATCCCCGGAAGAAAGCTGGCTTCTGCAGTATCCGAAAGCGACCACTATACCTGGATTAAAAACTGCTCCATGAGGGCGAAGATAAAATGAAGCATTACCCATGGGCTTGAGCTGAGTAAAAGAAACGCTGCCCTGACTGGCATGACCAAAAACAGCGCCTTCTATTCCCAGGCCTGTTCGGAATTTATCAGAGAACAACCAGTTGCCGTACAGCCCCCCGGCAAGTCCGTTGCTGAGGTTCTCACCCCATCCGCCAATGGATGTTATGCCTGCTCCTTCATAAACAAAATTAACAGTCCCCGCCATGACGGTTGCGACAACTGTAAGGGTCAGAATTGTAGCCTTGTACAAAATACCTCCTATACTTCGAAGAAGGGGAGTGCCTGGTACGGCTTTCCCGCAAGAACTCTAAATTTCCCCTCAGATACCTGTTCCGCTGTTTTCAATGCCAGCTCCGCAGTGTTGTTTTCCTCGCTGAGGTGAGCAGCAACGCAGAATTTCAACTCACTATGTACTATACTGGCCAGAGCTTCAGCAGCATCATCATTGGAAAGATGGCCTTCACCTGACGCTATTCTCTGTTTCAACGGCCACGGATATGAACCATTCCAGAGCATATCAATATCATGATTAAATTCAAAGACCAGACCATGACACCCCTGAAGCATGGTTTGCACAAGAGGGCTGAAAACACCCATATCTGTAGCAATCCCAAGTTTGCGGCCCCCTGCTGTAACAGTAAAACCACTGGGATCTCTTGCATCATGGGAAATTGTCCACGGTTGCACGGTAAAAGGTCCTATCTGAACAGTATCACCATTTGAAAAGTATTCAATACCGTGAAGTTTCTTCCCTATGAGTTTGGAACCCTGTATTGTGCCTTCTGTACCAAAGACTGGTATCTCCCATTTTCTGGCAAGTATTCCTGCTGCTCTGGAATGATCACCATGCTCATGGCTTAGAAAAAGTCCGATAGGGTCTGCTCCAGGCAATCCGGAGCTTTCAAGACGAAGAAGATGCTGCTTTCCACTAAGCCCGGCATCAAAGAAAAGCATCTGCCCTCTGTACTCCACAGCCAGAGCATTTCCGGATGATCCGCTTGCTAGAACTGCCAGGTTCAAGGTACCCTCACTCTGTTGAAGTAGGCAGGAGAGACGCCGTGATCCGGCGCCCCGGATCCCCAGCCTCTTGCAAGTGTCTGTTCTTCACCTGCGGGCAGAGAGTTCAAACTGAATACACAGATTCCCCCTGCGCCCATTGAAAGTGCTTTCTGCGCGCCGGAAAGGGCATTGCTCACAGTCTGATTCCAGACTCCTATACCGTAAACCACCTTCTCTGGAAATACTGAAGTGGTGGATACAGCAAGTTCAAGAGCCGTTGCAGGATTCGATGTATAGGCCATAGGGCAGACAAAATCAACAAGACCCGTAGTCAGCCAGTTCTGCCACGGACAGGAAAACTCCGAAGCCGCAGAGTACGGATTAGCCATAACTGCGCATGAGAGAAGTACCCCCGGATCCACCGATCTCAGCGAAGCTCGAACAGTAGCCACAGTTTCGGTGACCTGTTCCTCTTTCCAGCTACCCCACTCTTCCGGAGCTTCTTCCGGAGTAAAACCGGTTGCAATGTAAAAAAGCTCCTTTTCCGCAGGTGAGTAACCGAAAGAAGAATTCGGGTATCTTATGTAATCAAGATGAATACCATCAATGTTGTAGTTTTCTGCTATCTCAACTGCAACATCTGAAATAAACTCTCTGACACCTGGAAAAGCAGGAGACAGTGTTGCCCCTACAAGGCCAACTGCTTCTGCCTGCTCCGGTGTGTAGGATATTGAATTTCTTCCGTTTCTGTGGGCTGTAAACCACTCAGGATGAGTGTGATAAACATGATCCTGCGATTCCGGTTCCCATGGTGCAGACCACACCAGATAGGCATTTACCCAGGCATGAACCTCCATACCCATGGGACCCGCCTTCTGAATCACATACAAAAGAGGGTCTTCAAACCCGGAGAAATCTGCCGGAGGAAGTAATTCAGATTTGTAGTAGGCCTCTGCCCTGCCAACCACCTGAACCATTATGCCGTTTGCACCTGCAGCCTGAGCCCTGGCAAGCAATTCGTCGATTTCCTCAGGGGTTGAAAGGCCATCTCTTACCACCCAGAAATATCTGCAATCTGCTTCACCTGAGGCCAGACCCGCAATGAACAACACAGCAAAAAGATAAAATATCTTATTTAAGTGAAGCACTGAATTCTTCTTTCTGGGGCCTCAGAAAAAGCTGCCCGATAGCTGTTCTCAAATCTGTTTCTCCGTCTATAATACTTCGTACCATCGACGTTATCGGAAGTTCCACAGACAATCTTTCAGCAAGAGAAAGCATGGCATGAGAAGTTGGTACTCCCTCTGCAAGACCGCTCATTTCTTCTTCTCTTACAAGGGACTCGCCGAAACTTCTGTTCCGGCTGAACTTTGAAAAAAGAGTGGCCTCGTAGTCTCCAAGATGCGAAAGTCCGTAAACGCTTCTCCAGTCACCGCCGGATGCCTGAACAAGACGGGCGACCTCCTGCGGCGCTCTTGCCATAAGAGCACCTTTGAGCCCGCTCATTTTCATGCCGTCCAGCATTCCTGCAGCTATGCCGACCACATTCTTCGCTGCAGCTCCGATCTCACAACCTGTAAGGTCGGTGGAGCGATACATTCTAACAAGAGGTGATCCCATTCTCTCTGTGATCCTTACGGATGCTTCTTCACTTAAGGAGCTTATCAGCATGCAGCCTGGAACACCTGCCACAAAATCCTGCGGATGACCCGGGCCAACCCAGATGCTTACAGAACGACAGTTCAACCCCTCTTCTTCAGCAACTACTGAAAGCCTCTTGCCTGTGGACAACTCAAGCCCTTTCATACAGAGTACAACATCGGTACTGGAAAGGTCATACTGTGACAACTGTGATGCCAGCCCCCGAAAAAGCTGTGCCGGTACCGAGATCATTATCTGATCTGCATGAAGAGCTTCCCCCAGATCAGTTGTTAATTTTACTGAATCCGGCAGGGTCAGATACGGGTTTGATCTGCTCTTTACAAGCAGAGTAAAGTTCTCGCTGTGAGCTGGTTCCCATCCTGTTACCTGATACCCCTGCTTCGCCGCATACCAGAGATGGAAACTGCCCCATCTTCCGCAGCCGAGTACTGTGATCTTCATCAGGAAATCTCCTTTCCCCTTTGCTGCTGAATATAATATTCCGGCGTTTTTTTGACATTCCTTCAATTCTTATTAACTTACACATGAAAACCTCACTGGAATGGAGATGAAATGAAATTGATCATACCTGCGGTTCTTGCTCTACTGATCCTTGCATCCTGCGGTGGTGAAAGGGAGTTATCACCAGAGGCGGTGAATGCCCCTTCTTTTCCGGTAGATACCCTTGAGATAACAGGATACATCGGCGAGGAACTTGGCGACTCCACCAATACATTCGGTATTCTTGCCGATGCGGAATATCACCTGGGCACAGGAAACATCCTTGTTCTTGACAATGGTGCAGCCTGTTTCAAAGAATACACCCCGTCCGGAGAATACATCAGGCAGATATCCCGGAACGGCAGCGGCCCCGGCGAACTCTCTTTTGCTACTTTTGAATTCTTCCAGATGGGCGGAAATGTGATTGCCCTCAACATGATGAAACAGGGATTTGTGGTGTTTGACGATTCCTTGAATTACCTTGAGGAGATATCTCACTGGGCTCAGAACCCGCCAATGCAGAGCGTTGCAGTGTCGGATAGCCTTTTCGCCGCTTACAAACCTGATTTTGCTGAAGCCGGCGAAGGCAGCTTTGTTATGTTCAGACGAGTTGTTCTGTACCCTTACGGTGAAGAAGAGTACAGCATGGCACTGTGGGAAGACTCTATGGAGCTCACGATCAGCGACCTGATCGAAAACAGCTCTGACCTGATCAACGATTTTCTTCTTGGTATCACCATGGGTGGAAATGAAGAGTTAATTCTTTTTGCCCTGAAGGTTTCCGAGGACTATACAGTTCACGGCTGGCATCCTGACGGAACTGAGGCTTTTATCATCACTATGCCTCTTGAGCCTGTGGCTAAAACCCCGGAAGAGATCGCCGACGAGAAGATCTACATGGAGGCATTTTTCGGCCAGATGGGTGCCCAGGGAATGGGCGAATTCACACCGGAACCTTACCGGGACATGGTGATCGGGGTGAACATAGGCCCCGACGGCAACATCTGGGTGCAGCGCGGAACAATGGAGCAGCCATTCTTCGACATTTTTGACATGGAAGGCACTCTTATCGGTCACAAGGTTTTCCCGGAGGCTGGCTGGACATGGCGTTTCTCCATGGGGCCCAGCGGTATTCTGGCCTGGGAGGATGACCCTGAACTGGGTTACCAGCAGCTTTTCATGGTGCAGTAGACCAGAGACATCTGTATACGAGAAGAGGCAACCAGCATAACATGGCTGCCTCTTTTGTATCTATTTATAAATCCGACAACCATGACTAAAAACCGTACCCGACTCCCAGCTGAAAGAACGGAATAAAACGGGAATCATCTTCGTTAAAGAAGTACCCGCCCCCACCGGCAACTCTGAAGATAAAGCCACCATCAGCTGTGTATCTATATCCGCCAGTGGCAGAAAGGAATTTTGCTCCGCTGGTACCTCCGGAAAGTATGCCTTCAAACAGATCATCCAGAAAACCATCGTCATCATCATCATCCATATTGGGAACATATCCCAGACTTCCCATTACTTCAAAGGAATTCAACATTCTGACATAGTTCAACCGGTACTCCGACCATAGAACAAATGATCCTGCTGCAATTCCTACCTTGTTGCTGGCATCAAATGAATACTCATAGGACAATTCAGGAAGCAGCAGACCCGGTATCCCGGTAGACAATGTGAACGCATGTCTCTTAAAACCCTCTGCTGC
>JAGLDB010000108.1 GCA_023145935.1 Candidatus Sabulitectum sp.
ACTGAAATTGGCTTAAGCTCATCAACAAGAAAATTACATAGTTCGGTTGCGATCCTGCCGGCTCTTCTGTCCAGAATAACTCCATCATCATCCAGAGTACAAAAATTTATTCTGGCAGCCAGATCTCCATGCTGCAGTTTGAAATCTATTCCAAGAGCTGCAAGAGCACCCCTTCCAACAAGGAACTTAACCGGGTCATAACCGAAAATAGAGAGATGCCCCGGCCCGCTGCCGGGAGTTATACCTCTGCCCACAGGCAGGTGCTGTCCCATGGCTCCACCGGCTGCAAGTTTATCCAGGTTGGGCGTTTCAGCCTTTTCCAGGGGAGTAAGCCCCCCGAACTGAGGAATGGGGATGTCGCCGACTCCATCCATAACAGCCAGCAGAATACTGCCTCCATGGTCCAGCGAAAGCTGTGATACCAATTCAGACATTTAAACTCCTTCCTCTGAATATTGGATGGAATTCCCGCTTGTGATCTCTCCAGCATGGAAAGGCTTTTCACCAGCCTGAATCAAAAGCTCTGTCACCTTTTCCGGTTGAGAGGTAACAACAAGGAACCCTGCTCCAAGATTGAACGCTCTTCTCATCTCTGTTTCCGGGATACCGCCCATTTCTTTGATCAATCTGAAAATTGGTGGTACATCCCAGCCGGGAGTAATCAACGCGCCGCAGCCGGAAGGCAGGATCCGTATAAGATTCCCTGGAACACCGCCGCCGGTAATGTGTGCCATACCGGAAACAAGTTCCTGATCCAGAAGAGGTTTCATCTGGTCAAGATAGCTGCGGTGCACCTTCAACAATGCCTGGCCCACAGTGTTTTCTCCCAGAATGTCATGATGACTCGCCACTGAAAGACCTGCTCTTTCAAAAAGAACTGCACGGGCCAGAGAAAAACCGTTCGTATGAAGCCCACTTGAAGGAATACCAACGATACTGTCACCGGGAACAACAGCAGAACCGTCGATGATCTTCTTTTTGTCAACAGAACCTACAATGGTTCCTGCTACATCGTAATCTCCTGCATTGTAAAAGCCAGGCATCTCTGCGGTTTCACCGCCGAGAAGAGCGCATCCATTCTCTGAACAGGCCTTTGCGAGACCGGTAACGATCTCTGCTGCCACCGCGGCGTCAAGCTTGCCGCAGGCAATGTAATCAAGGAAGAAAAGCGGGAATGCACCCTGTACTAGAATATCATTTACGCAGTGGTTCACCAGGTCCTGACCGACTGTTGAATAGTCACCCATCAATGAGGCAACTTTCAGCTTGGTGCCAACGCCGTCCATGCTGGCAACAAGCACCGGCTGGGTCATGGTGGGAAATTCAGCTCTAAAAAGACCTCCGAAGTGCCCCAGCTCTGAAAGCACATTCTTATTGAAGGTTTTCTTGACTTCCTTCTTCATAAGATCCACAGCTCTCAGACCCTCGTCGATGTCCACCCCGCTGTGTCTGTAATCTATGCCGCTCATTCTTTTACTCTGTCAAGTTGATTGGTCGAAAGGTAAAAACCCAGTCTTTCATCAATTTCAGACTTGCTTAAAGTGCGCAGAGCTTCCACTCCGAACCCGCTAATAGCAAAACTGGCTGTTACTGCTCCGTAACAGAGACCACGGGTAATGTTCTTGAATGTGAGTTCACCACCAACTCCAGCAAGAAATCCCAGCATTCCTGCGGCAAAACTGTCTCCTGCGCCTGTGGGGTCAACAACCTTTTTCACAGGACACGCTGGCAGAAGGAAGGGCTGTGGTCCGCCTAGAACCATTACACCACTGGCTCCCAGCTTGATAACAACAAACCTGGGACCTCTTTTCAGTATGTATCTGCCTGCTACGAAAAGATCACTGGAACCGGATATCTGCCTGGCTTCGGAAGCGTTAACAAAAAGGAGGTCTATCTTCTTAACTGCTTTAAGAACCACATCCTTTTTATGCTCGATCCACAGGTTCATGGTATCCATTGCTATCCAAGTGGGATTCTCTACCTGATCAAGAACTTTCAACTGGAGATCAGGGTCAATGTTGGCAAGAAATACATAAGGTGTCTTGCGGTATTCCTCCGGCAGAACCGGCTCAAAGCTGGCGAACACACCAAGCTCTGTCCGAATTGTTCTAGCGTCGCCGAAGTCCGGGCCGTAGACTCCCTCCCATCTGAATGTGGGGCCCCTGCCAATGGTCAGACCCTGGATATCAACATTCCTTTTTTTAAGAAAATCTCTTTCTGTGCTGGGAAAATCCGGGCCTACAACACCAACAATACGAACTCTGGAAAGCTGTCCTGCCCCAAGACCGAAGTAGACAGCGGAACCGCCCAGAGTATCCTCCACTTTTCCTGCAGGAGTAGTAAGAGTATCTAGAGCTATGGAGCCAACTACAAGAACAGACATAACTGTTCCTCTCTACATTTTTTCCGGAGCGCGAACTCCGAGAATTGTTAACATATCATTCAGTATACTGCGAACAGCCATACACAGTGTAAGCCTGGCTGCAGTTAACTGGTCATTCTCCGGGTCAACGACCCTGTGGTGCTGATAGAAACCATGAAAAGCTCTTGCAACTTCAGCAAGAAGATCAGGTATTCTGTGAGGTTCCAGAGCGGTGGCAGCTGCAGATATCCGCAGAGGCATTGTTTCCAGAAGCCTCATAAGATCCCTCTCTCTTTCACCAGTAAGCAAAGAGAGCAAAATGGCTGGATCACTCACCAGCAGAGTGTTCATATCGGTTGTCTTTCGAAGTATTCCAGCAATCCTTGCGAAAGCATATTGAACGTAAAACACAGGATTCTCATCGTTTTCCGCCCCGGCGACTTCCAGATCAAAATCCATGTGTGCCTCAGCTCTTCTGGTAAGAAACAGGTACCGCACAACATCAGCAGATCCAACTTCGTTCACAAGATCACGAAGGGTTACAAAATTGCCTGCTCTTGTGGACATTTTGACTTTTTCTCCGCCTCTGACAAGTGTAACGAACTGATGAAGAATTATTCGAAGGCTGCTGGAGACCCTGTCCTTTCCAAGAAGCACACCAAGAACAGTTTCAACATCTTTGCAGGTGTCTATGTGGTCAGAGCCGAAGATATCAACTATCAGATCGTAATTCCTTTTAAATTTATCAAGATGATAGGCGATGTCCGGCATTCTGTATGTGTATGTGCCATCTTCCCGCTTTATCACGCGATCGTCTGGACGGCCCATTTCCGACAGTTTCAACCAGAGCTTCCTCTTGTCATCACTGTCTTTGTAAATCAGTTCCTTTTCCTCAAGCAGGTCAATTGCAGCCTCAACTGCGTCAGGGATCAACTCGCTTTCAGCAAAATATCTGTCGAATGTGATTCCCAGCAGCTTCAGGTCATCGCTGATAAGAACAAAAGCTCTGTTGCCGGCATAATCCCGAAACAGATCCTTGTGCTCCGGCCACTCAAGTGAATCTCCCTTGTCTTTCCTTAGATCCTCTGCCCATGACTTTATGTACTCACCCTGATAGCCTCCGTCGGGGATCTCCATTGAACCGCCAGGAAGATTCAGGTATCTTGCCGCAAGCGATTCTGCAAGCTTTTCCATCTGCCTGCCGGAGTCGTTAAAGTAGTACTCCCTCTGAACAGTCCATCCAACAGCCTCCAGCAGTCTGGAAACTGCGTCACCCAGCACTGCCTGACGACAATGACCAACGGTAAGAGGGCCGGTAGGGTTTGAACTTACAAACTCTACAAGAGCAGTTCTTCCTTTACCGTCTGCGGGTATGAACTGACTGATTCCTCCACTTGCAGCGGCTGCTGTAAACTCTGCCAGATACGCGCCTGAAAGAGTAATGTTCAGAAAACCAGGCCCGTCAACTGAAATTTTCTCAACCTGGGAAAAGTTGCTGCTTATGGCTTCTGCCATCACCTTGGCTATTTCCCTGGGATTTCTTTTCAGAATACCAGCCAGTGGCATAGCGGAGCTGCAGGCCAGATCGCCAAAAGAAAGATTCCTGGAAGGAAGAACATCAACCTGGGGAATCTCTCTCTGAAACTTCTCCCCAAGTGCCGCTTGCATGGCGGCAGCCAGCTCAGCCCTGGTCTGAAGGGGCGATTTCAAAAGTAAACTCCTCGTCTGTTTCCTCTGCAGATCTGTCTTCAAATTTCTTCATGGGTGCATCACTCCACAATGACTCTATATTGTAATACTTCCTCACATCAGGAAGGAAGACATGAACTACCAGATCAATAAAATCAAGCAGTATCCAGCTTCCCTCATCATAACCTTCCTTGTGATGAAGTTTCCACCCGAGGCCTCTTGCAGTTCTTTCAACATGATCTGCTATTGCTCTGCACTGCACTCTGTTGTCAGCAGAAGCCAACAGAAAAATATCCATGGTGAGAGGAAACTCACTCATGTCCAAAGCAAGAACATCATACCCGTGACGCTGATGAACAGCATCAACGATCTGTTGAAGAACATCCACTTCAGGGCTCTTATTCTCAATGCTCAAAAAATCCTCCACTCTCAGGCCTGTTTCCAGGCGTTAGTCTTAATCTCTGTATGGAATAAAGAATGAGGGATCATCACGATCCCGTCCCAGAATAATTGTTACATCCACCGGTGCTGTCTGCCCCGGTAGAGGAAGTATCATCACAATAGACGAATCTCCGATGCCCATCACATCCGCAACTTCCCTGGCTGCGGAAAAAGATGTGTCGTGAGAAAGAATAACAGTTACACTGTAGTTCATCTCTTCAGCATTCAAGGGTGGACCAGGAGCGTAAAAGGTAACATCTCCGCCTCTTGTCTCAAGAAAACTCTGCGCCCTTCCAGCAAGATCTGATACCCCTGCCCCGTTCCAGACCTCAATACGAATTGTGTCCGGTGGAGGAGTGGAATCATTGAACTGAAATACCGACGCCACAGACGCAGGGATATTATCAGTCTGGAACCAGGAGGGTGAATAGACCACAGCAAGTGTGATCAGACAGCCAGCGGCAAGAGAGATCAAAACGATTGGAAGCGTTCTTCTGCTCTTTTTCCTGCGCCTGGTTGAAGCCCTGCTCAATTATCTTCCTCCAAAGTGTACTGTAAGCTGTTCATATGCCCTTTCAAGAGACTGGGAAACAACTCTTATAGCACCCACTGTAGACATGAAGTTGGTATCCCCGTTCCACCGTGGAAGCATGTGCAGATGAAGATGACCCGGTATTCCTGCTCCGCCTGCGGAACCGATGTTCCAACCGCCATTCATCCCCTGACACTTCATGGCTTTCTTCAGTGCTTCTTCAGCCTGAACAACAAGATCCATCACTTCATTTCGTTCATCTTTTGAAAGAGAAGAAATATCTGCAACATGGCGAAACGGAACGATCATCAAATGACCGTTTATGTATGGATACCTGTTTAAAACCACAAAAGCATGTTCACCGCGATGCAGTACCAGATTCTCCCGGTCCATGGAAGAATCACTTTCTCCTATCCCGCAGAAAACACACTCTTTCTTCCGGTTTTCCGGAGATGTTACATAATCATATCTCCACGGTGCCCATAATCTGTCTGTCATCAATCTACTCCAAGAACTGAGTATTCTTCAACAGTTTTGCCGGGATCAATAACAACGCCATCAATTATTGAACCATCACAGATAACTGCTCCAGCTCCTATTACTGATTCACCTGAAAGTCGGCAGTTGCGCCCAATCACCGCGCCTTTTCCTATTATTACTGAATCTTCGATCCACACTGTATCGGGGTCTGGAATAATTACTCCGCACATCAGGTGAGATTCAACAACCCTCCTCTTCATTGCAGCAGTACATCCTGCCAGCTGCACCGGGTTGTTCACTCCGGCCACCTCCTGCCACAGCGGTGTAAACACAGGAAGAGCGTCTCTTCCCATTTCTCTCACAACAGCAACCGCATCTGTAAGATAGAATTCATTCTGGGCATTCGTGTTGCCAATTCCAGACAGCACTTCGGAAAGAAGAGATCCGTCAAAAGCCATTATTCCAGTGTTTATTACTCTGCATTTCTTTTCCTCATGAGAAGCGTCTTTCTCCTCGATAATTCTGTCGATCTTCCCGCTGGAGTCAAGAATAACTCTGCCATATCCTGTCACATCAGGAGGTGTGGTCGTAAGCACTGCAAGAGCAGCTTTGCTTTCTCTAAGTGCACTTAGAAGTTCACCTATAGTTTCCTCTCTAAGTAGTGGAACATCTCCCATAAGAACAACAACTTCATCTGCGTTCTCCACCTGTTGCAGAGCACAACTCACAGCATGTGCGGTTCCCAGCTGCTCTTCCTGAACAGCCCAGCTCCAACCGTTTTTCTCAAGAAGAGGAATTACTTTTTCGCGACCATGACCGATCACCACCGTGATCTGAGAAACGCCTGCGGCTTCGGCAGCAAAAGCAGCCCTCTCCACCATGGGTCTTGCAAGAACTGGATGCAGTACCTTGGGCATATCCGATTTCATCCTCTTGCCCATGCCTGCTGCCAGTATCACTGCTGCTGTAATCATCAAAGCTCCCTGGGATTAAGATTGGAATCATCAGCAACTACCACCACCGGAAC
>JAGLDB010000109.1 GCA_023145935.1 Candidatus Sabulitectum sp.
TATCTCTGCTTAGAACCATCTTCCTTAAAGGTACATGGGGAATGGCTCCCACAAAAGAATTGCTCTTCCTTACTTTGTTCGCAGCAGTTGTTCTGGCCATGACCATGAAGAAACTCAAACTGAATCTGGATGGCAGATAATGACAAACAGACTGAAGTTTATGCTGAAGAAGGAACTGCTCCAGACTCTCAGAGATCCCAGAATGAGAATAGTTATTCTGGTCATGCCTATTTTTCAGACCCTGATCTTCGGCTATGCAGTAACAACAGATGTCAAGAAAGTTGATACAGCAATAGTAGACCTGGCAAACACCGCAGGCACCAGAGCAACAACAGATCAGTTCATTTCCTCCGGTATTTTTATTCCCACATACAAGACCAGTTATGGTGAAGCGTGGTACGCTATGGATCAGGGTGATATTCAGGCAATGATTCTTTTCAACCGGCAGGGACAGATGCAGTTCGTTACCGACGGATCAAGGGGATTGTCTGCAGGTGTCACTTCAGGCTATGCAGCGGCAATTCTTGCAGGCAATCAGCAGCCACCCATAAAAGTGGAATCCCGGGCCTGGTACAACCCTCTTCTGGAAAGCAGAAACTTCTATGTACCCGGAGTGATCGCAATGATGGTGATGGTTGTTACACTGATTCTCAGCAGCATGGCAGTTGTGCGTGAGGTGGAGATCGGTACCATGGAGCAGATCATGGTAACACCAATGAAAAGGTGGGAATTCATAGTAGGCAAACTGCTTCCATTCGGAGCAATAGGCATGGTTAATGTGCTGGTAGTAACTGCGGTGGCGGTGTTCTGGTTCAACATTCCCCTTCAGGGAAGCCTCCCTCTCCTGATGCTGGGGGCAGTGCTTTACCTGATGAATACTCTTGGGATGGGTCTTCTTATATCCACAGTGAGCCGCACACAGCAGCAGGCAATGCTAAGTGCATTCTTCGTGATATTCCCGGCATCTCTTCTCTCCGGCTTCGCTTTCCCAATAGCCAACATGCCCGGGATCATCAGGTTCTTCACCCTCTTCAACCCCATGCGCTACATGATGACCATCCTCCGGGACATCTTCCTGAAGGGCAACGGTCTGGACATACTATGGCCCAACTACCTGGCCATGTTTCTGCTTGGTGCAGCTCTTCTTACCACTGCTACACTGAGGTTTAAGAAGACAGGGTAGGAACTTGTTTTCAGCCTTTGTTGAATAGCTGATTAACCGTATTCATTGGCAGGAAAAGGCGAGTTCTGCCGGTTGATCCGATCAGTTCCTGAAATCCGAATCGCAGGTAGAAATGTTCAGCGGAATTATTCAGGCAATCAACAATTACCGCATAAGCAGGCAGGACGGATTGAACTCTTGAAAGGTGTTTCAGAGCCCTGATCAGTGTGATTTTCCCCAGACCTTGTCCCTGGCATTCAGTATGCACAGCAAGCTGAGCCAGCAAGAACACAGGAACCGGGTAGTGTGGCAATTTCTTCGCATTCATTGAGGGAAGATCATTCCTTCTTAGAGAGCTGGGAGCAACGGTAAAAAAAGCACAGATGTTTTTCATGCCTGAAGGATTTACTTCAACTGAAGGCAGAACCAGAGTATGCCCGACACCTGCACTCATTTGTCTGGAAGCATGCTTCTGCAGATAGCTGTTCAATTCCGGCTCGCCGCATTCGAAGGAAGCACGATCATGCAGCTGTTTGTCCAGTTGAACAAATGTATCGGACCACTTCACTGGATGCCGGATCTTTTTGCAGTCAGGGCAGCCTTTCTCAAGTATTCATCAGGTTCTGCTGCTGCTTCACAAACTTCCATGAATTTGTCAAATGCATCATTTTCCAGCGTAAATTCCTCGTATTCTGAAATAACCTTGCTGGAATCTTCATCCATAAGTTTTACGATGTATTCTGTTAGACTTTTCATCCCCAGCAGTGCAGCGGCTTTCTCGGCCTTTCTCTTCACTCTGTCATCAAGTCTTATATCAAGTCTGGCGGTTGCCATTATCCCTCCTTTTTCTCTATGTACGGAATACTTCCGTACCAACCTATAGCTGTGGAAGTAGATTGTCAATACTGTACGGAATAGTTACGTACATGAATGTAGCTCTGATATTCCTTAACTGAACAGAGGAACCTTACTTAATCTGCATTCCAGCTTACAATTGGAACTTTACACGGATATCCTTTAATCTCGATTAACTCCTTTTCCTGGATCAGCCCGGCAAGAAAACCCAAGTGATCTTGAAACCCTCTTGAAACCGCATTCTTGTCTGAGTTGTAAAGCAGGCATTTTGTGGTTATCATCAATGAAAGGATTGTTTCTTAACTGTAGTACACTGAGCATTGGAGGAGCATCATCAAAGCTTTTACACTGATAGCTATTCTTGCACTTGCAGCATGGGGATCTCCGGTGCAGACAGTTACTCAAACCAGTTGGGACGGCGGCAGTGGTGTTCAGGGACCTGTATTTGCCTGGCAAACAACCTACTGGGAAGATACCCTGATAACAATTTCAACAGGAGAGATCAGTCTAACAACAAGTTTTGATCCGCTTCCCCATTCCATCCACGGCGGGACATGGGAGAATCTCATTGCAGCAGATGTAGATGGCGACGGTGATCAGGACATCTGTGCAGTTGACCTGGATTCTTCAGTAAAGTGGTGGGAGAACACAGATGGTACTGGCACAGCCTGGACCCAGCACACAGTTGCATCTGAATCCGGCCATCTATGGATTCACTCAGGAGATATTGACGGAGATGGGGATACAGACCTGATGACAGCATTCATGGATATAGACCACAACGAGTACTACTGGTGGGAAAACACTGACGGTACTGGATCCTCATGGACAAAGCACACCATCGGTGGTGACATGGTGGAGCCGCAGTGCATTCATGGAGCTGACCTGGACGGAGATGGTGACATCGATGTTATGGGCACAGCCCTCTATGAAAGCCGGATCGTACTGTTCCTTAATGACGGGACAGGCAGCAGCTGGACCAGGAGTTACATTGATTCTGATAACGGAGCTGACATGATCATTTCTGCAGACATTGACAACGATGGCGATCTGGATGTGCCCGCTACGAACTTTGATGAACTGATCTGGTATGAGAACAACGGCTCGGCAACTGTATGGACACGCCATGTTGTATCCTCTGCAAGTGGCTGGGATCTTGAAATGGTTGATGCGGCGGATATAAACAATGATGGATACACTGACCTTGTTTATGCTGGGTTGAACAGGAAATTGGGATGGTATGAGAATGTTGACGGCACAGGCACATCCTGGTCAGGCCGTGAGCTTCCCCACTGTCACTCCACCGGGGCTATGTCCGTAGCAACTGCTGACATGAATGGTGACGGTACAACTGATATCGTTGCAGGGTTTGACTGGGTCTACACTGTAGAGTGGTGGAGCAACAACAATGGAACAGGGCAGGCATGGACACACTATGCGGTAGATGATCTTGACATGCCCTATTCGCTCTGTACCGCAGACTTGAATGGTGACGGTATCGCAGAACCCGCCGGGTGTGGATCCGGTGGGCTCAGATGGTGGAGCCCGGAGTGGGAGCCTCTTGCCGGAAGCCTGACCTCGAGTATTCTTGAGATAAACGGTGAACCTGACTGGGGAATGCTTTCATGGGACGCTGACATTCATACTGGAAACAGTGTGTACTTTCAGGTGAGAGGTGGAAGTGATTCCACCCATATGGGCGAATGGTCAGACACTCTTATGTTGCCATGCAGTCTGTTAACAGTGCTGGCAGATGATGATACTTTCTTTCAGTACAAAGCCATCATGAAGAGAGTGGACGACACAACAATACCTGTCCTTAAAGAAATATCTGTAAACTACATCCTCAGATCAGTCGGTATGCCTGAAGATGCTTATCACCTGGGTTATCCTTTTCCAAACCCATCTTCATACTATGTATCTATGTATTTCCAGATACCTCTGTCGGGCAATGTAAAAGTAACGGTGTTTGATTTGATGGGCAGACTTGTAGCAACCCCCATGGATATGGAGCATGAAGCGGGAGTTCACGGGATCTCGATAGAGGATCTTAAACCAGGTGTCTACCTGATAAGAATTGAATCCGGCCTCTGGACGGAAACCAGCCGCTTCGTAGTTGTAGAGCAGTAGAACGAAGCAGTATGCATTTATAGCAGTGACATAGACAGGGGAGAGCAACACCGAAACATTCGACTCTTCTTGTTACTTTCACTGCTGGAGAATGGATTGTTGTTATGGAAGTGTTATTGGCTGTAAATGACTTTACATCACCACACCACTCATCTATAATTCAACTATAATTATCAGATGGAAGGATGAGACCAATGACTAGAGTATTCCTGGTTTATACTATCTTAGCTAGCAGTTTGCTGTTTACTGCATCTGCAGAATGGTTTGTGGAAACCGTATCAACCTCAGGTGGACAAACTCCAGCAATCAGTCTGGACAGTTCAGGGCTTCCGAGAATTGCATATTGCAGACCGGCACAAGGCGCAAAATATTCAGTATACAACGGAACATACTGGAGCACATATCTTATTCACTACGCATACTATGGTAACTGCTTATACTTTGACATGGTCACCGATGAATCTGATATTTCGCATGTTTCATTCAGTTGGCTTGGTGTTGTTTATTATGCCGTGCAAGATCCAGCTCTGGATAGCTGGAGTGTTACCTCGCTTTCTACTCCCTACGTGTTCTGGGTCTCCCTTGGGCTGAGCAGTCAGACTTATCCGGGGATCTGTTTTTACTCATACGACAACCTGAGTCTCGAATACGTTCATTGGAACGGTAGCCAATGGATTACTGAACTTATCGATGCAGCCACTGATACAGGCGACTACAATTCAATGGTACGGGAAGGTGTGAACAAGGCTCACGTGGCATACAGCATGACGCTGCCTACTCCGGGGTTGAAGTATGCATATCGTGATGAAACTGAAGCCTGGAATACATCTTTTGTTGATACATCCATGACAACGGAGCCCAGGGGTATGTCTATTGCTCTGGACGGAAACAGTTACCCAAATATTTCTTACACCACACCTGAAGAGGTAAGATATGCCTCCTGGGACGGTTTTTCGTGGAATGTGGAAACCGTATGGAGCCTTGCAATGGATGATTCAGTAGATTCAGGAGCATTCCAATTTGATACTTCTCTTGCTCTGGATCAGTGGGACTGTCCGCATATTGCCCATTGCAGTCTGGATGGTGATTCGCTGCTTTACTCCTGGAACGACGGATCAGGCTGGCAGACTGAAAGTGTTTATCCCCTTAATACCTATGGCGGAGATCCTGACCTTGCCCTTGATTCACAGGGCAGACCGCATATTGCGTTTTGCAGCTCTGACTTAGCGGGTGAACTTATGTATGCATTTAACGATGATTTCTCAGGTATTGAACACAGTACGAATGTGGAAAATGCCGGAAGGGTGACTTTCAACTCGGTTACAAACCCATTTTACGGAAGTCTTAGTCTGTCCTTCGCCCTTCCTGAAGCAGGTCATGTTGAATTGACTGTCTACGACCTGCAGGGAAGAGAGGTTGCAAGGCCGCTGTCGGAATATAGATCCGTAGGGAATCACCTGTTCAGCTGGAACCCTGACGCTTCACTTCCGTGCGGTGGGTACATGTTAGCTTTTAATTCGAACGGCAACACATTGATACGGAAGGTGGTATACCTTAAATAGTTATAGCTGTTAATTAATGAACATGGAGGTATTGGAATGAAGATACTGCCTGCTGCTCTTATACTAATTAGCTATATCTCATCCGCTGGTTCTCTTCCCGTTTACCCTGGCCCGATAGAGCAAGGCGATGGAGACTGGTTGGTCTATGATAACGGGACTGCACAGTGGACCACTTGGGACGGTCGTTATCGAGGAGTTTGGTTCAATATCTATGACTTTGTGCCCGGGTGGATGGGTTGTGAAATTTCTGAAACTGAGCTCTGGTTTTACCACCACGTAAGCTACCCATGGGACATTTCGGAGTTTACTATGGAGCTCTGGAATGGTGGTTCCACAGGTCCAGAGGTCTTTCTATTTGATTCCACTGCTACAGCATTGCACTACGCTCCTGCAAACATTGAAATTTCTCAAGAAGTTATTGCTGAAAGCAACTTCTGGTGTCTGCAAAATACCGAGTTAAGTAGCGGAGGCTGGCCTTCAATTCTTGCTGACCATGGCACGCCTGGGTCAATCTATCACAGCTATTTTAGTGATACACTTTCCGGCGTATGGCAGCCGTTTGATAGAGCGGGACCATCTGATTTCTTTGTAAGAATCTATGCAGATTTTCTGTATGAAAATTTTCAGCGAACCACATGGGGAGAAATAAAAACAGTTTTCTAAGTAACTGATCTGCTCCTAATTGATGGTTTCTTAGAGGTATTTCTGGAAACCGATATCTTATGTGCCAATTGCAGAACCGACTGGTCCTTTCTGAGAAGCAGCCGGCTACATAAAGTAAGGTTCTTACTTCTTCAGATAGCT
>JAGLDB010000011.1 GCA_023145935.1 Candidatus Sabulitectum sp.
TCACCTATGACTGGGACGGTACATCTGATACCGTTCTGTATGTGTACGGTAACGGCATTGCAACCATTGAAACAGATACTGTTCATAGTGGAACTCAGTCTCTCAGGTTTGAAGAAGACCCCCTTAGCGGAACTCCGCAGGCCTGTGTTGCATGGATAAGAGATCTTGCAGATGGAGATGTTGTTACAGCTTCATTCTGGGTCTATGATGTAACTCCCGCTGCTTCCCCTTCTGGAAGAATATGGGGGCATTGGAACGACAGTGCTGACCCTGACAGCGTAACAAACTACGATGGTTCTGCAGGTGGAAACAGTACTTATAGTTCTGGAGCCGGCTGGGATCAGCTTGAATGGGAATGGACAGTTGCAGACGGTCATACAGGTCTCATTATTGAAGCTCGCATCTACTCGTCGACAGGTGCAAATGTTTTGTGGTTCGATGACCTTTCTATTACTGCTCCCGACGGTGCTTCTTTCATTCTTCCGGGCACTGAAGTTTCCCTGCAGAGAAACTCCTGGGGTGCGATCAAAGCCGCATTTTAAGGCCCTGTTATCAAAATTCAGTAACCCGGCTGCTTCGGTGGCCGGGTTTTTCAGTATGTAACTGCCAGGCCGAACATCACAAGGTTTTTCGTAAGATCCATTGGAATGGCAAACTCAAAACCGATTGACTCCGGTATCCATTCTTCCTCTCTACCGGGAAGACCGTACATTACGCCTGCGTTCATGCTGTGATGCAGTTTGTTCTCCACTTCGTCCCAGTCATTATTTCCGCCTGCATCCTCTGGAATGTTTACTAGATCAGGTCCGTACCCTGCATCCCATCCAGTATACACTTCAAGCGAAGAACCCAGAAGATAACCTGCTGAGATACCAAATTGAGTGGAAAGAAGTTTTGCTGGAATTATGTAGCTTGCCCCTGCAATAAGAGAAAGGGCAGCTTTGTCTGATGGGCCGAAAAGACCTACTCTCATCAAAGGGCCAATGCCCCACGCCCTGCCTGAGATTCCGATATCTATCTTTTCTGTAGCACCGGAAAGAAAAGTAACACTGGGCGAAACCGGAACATCATCAATATTATCTTCTCCTGCTTCTCTTCGATCATCTGCATTGAAATATGCAGGCAGAGCAACAGCTCCGGTGACAGTCATATGGTTTTCTCCCAGGGTTCTTGCCCCGATCATTGAACCGTAATAGCAACCGTGCCCCGCTGCAAGAAACGCTGTCATACAAATTGCTTTGAACAATCTCATGGTATTTCCTTCCTTCCATACTGTGCAGTATATGATACCCATTAGATAACAAGGAAAGTGTTTTTTTTCAATACACAGCTGGAAAGAGGAAAAATGTTCAGAATTGCAATGCTTCTCTCCGGATGCGGCAATATGGATGGATCTGAGATCCACGAAAGTGTTTCCGCAATAATTGCTATTGATCAGAAGGGATGGGATATAGTTTATACCGCCCCTGATGTGCTCCAGAAAAGAACCGTTTCTCACATGAGCGGAAAGAACATCGCTGCCAGAAATGCCCTGGAGGAAAGTGCCAGGATTGCTCGTGGAGCTGTTGAGGAACTTAGTGAAGAACTGCTCGACAGCATTGACGCCATAGTCATTCCAGGAGGAATGGGAGCGGCTTTGACCCTTTGTGATTTTGCACTGTCTGGAGAATCATGTCAGGTGCATCCGGAAGTAGAGGCTTTTATCAAAAGCGCTCACAGAAGAGGAATTCCCATTGGAGCAATGTGTATAGCTCCTGCTCTGGTGGCCAGGTGTATTCCCGGGGTGACAGTTACTGTGGGCACAGATAAAAGCACTGCTGAAAAAATCAGAGGAATGGGTTGCGAACACATCGATTGTTCCCCGGAAGAATCGTACACAGACACGAAGAACAGGGTGGTGTCAACACCAGCTTACATGATAGCAGAGGGTCCGGCGCAGGTATTAAAGGGTGCGGAAAGCATGGTTGATGCTCTGGAAAAACTGATCAGTCTCTGAGTTCTCCTGTCCATACGGTAACAGTGAGATTCTCGTAATCCACCACCACCGGCAGATCCAGATTCATTGGAGGAAACGAACCTTTTATCAGTCGTAACTCTCGCCTGTGGGCCACTGAAGAGTAGGAGTTAAGGTACTCTTTTGTTTCTGTTAGAACATCGTCAAATTGGAACCAGTTGTCCTGACCAAATTCCATGAACCACAGGGCAAATGCATAGCTTCCCAGGAAACCACTGTAAAATACATCTGAGTAACAGCCTTCACAGAGAATACCTGACACCCTTTGAACATAGCTGAGGAAGCTTTGTGTATCACCCACTATGGACATGAATTCATCCCTGTTTTCAAAGCAAAGGGTAATTTTTTTCAGTTCAAAACAGCCAGGCAGAATCTTTTCCCGCATGCTCTTAACAAAATTTTCCATAAAACTCCTTCTTCCGTCGCTGCAATATGTCCCACCCCGCATGGAATCGCAATCGGGAAAGGTTGACAATTTTCTATAATGGCATTAGAGTACCACTATGATAAAATGAGAGGAGATACATGAGCCAACTGTTGAAGATCTCTGAAGCAGCATCCATTGCCATGCATGCGTTAATTCTACTTGCCGAAAAGCAGGGAGAACTGCAGAGTAACAGCAGAATAGCCGAAGCTTTTAATATCAGTGCTAACCACTCATCGAAGGTTTTGCAAAGATTGATCAAGTGTGGTTTTGCCGGAGCAGTCCGGGGGCCGGGCGGGGGCTATTATCTGGCGGTCAATCCCGCTGAAGTATCACTTCTTGATATCTATAGAGCAGTGGATGGCCAGCCGGATGTATCAACCTGCCTGTTTGGCAGAGGCAGGCACTGTTCGCTGGATGTATGCCTTTTCAGCGAATTGATCACTGATGTCGAAGTCCTTCTGCAGAAGCATCTCGGGTCAGTAACTTTGGCAGATTACATGGATAGGGATATTGGTCTTCCGGCAACGGGAAAAAGTAATAATGAGGATACAGGTCAACAAAGGTTTCCAGGAAAAAAACCTGGAAGAAAATCAAGGAGATAATCATGAGTATGTTCTGCTATCAGTGCCAGGAAACTCTGGGAAACAAGGGATGTACGGTAAACGGTATTTGCGGAAAAAAAGGAGATACTGCAATTCTTCAGGATCTTCTTATCTACACTGCAAAGGGCATCAGTGTTATTGCAGAAAAAGCAGGTAAGAACCATAAGGACATTAACCACTTCGTAACAAAGGCCCTTTTCACAACTATTACAAATGTTAACTTTGATGACGACAACCTTATTGGAATCATCAAACAGGGTCTGGCTCTTCGTGAACAGATCAAGGCCAGATACGGTGTTACCGGTGATCTGCATGACAGTGCAGTATGGACAGCAGAGACAAAAGAAGATTTCCTTAAAAAGGCTGAAACTGTTGGTGTTCTTTCCACCGAAAATGAAGATGTCCGCTCTCTGCGCGAGCTTCTTACCTACGGACTCAAGGGTGTTGCTGCCTATGCGGATCACGCTTACGTTCTGGGCTACGAGGATCAGGCAGTTTTTGACTTTATGATTGAAGGGCTTGCCTCAACTACCAAGGATCTCAGCGTTGATGAAATGATCGCCCTTGTAATGAAAACCGGTGAAGCTGCTGTTGGAGCCATGGCCATACTGGACAAGGCAAACACAGAGGCTTACGGTAATCCAGAGATCACAGAAGTGAATATCGGGGTTAGAAACAACCCTGCAATTCTTATTTCCGGCCACGACCTCAAGGACATGGAAGAGTTGCTGAAGCAGACACAGGGAACAGGTGTTGATGTTTACACCCATGGAGAGATGCTTCCTGCTAACTACTACCCTTCATTCAAGAACTACGACAATTTCGTGGGAAACTACGGCAATGCCTGGTGGCTTCAGGACAAGGAATTTGCATCCTTCAACGGTCCAGTTGTTATGACTACAAACTGCCTTGTTCCACCTAAGAAATCATACATTGACCGTGTTTTCACCACAGGCAATGTTGCATTCCCAGGTGTTACAGATATCGCAGACAGAGCTGAGAATGGTGAAAAAGATTTTTCCGAAGTGATTGCAATGGCCAAGACGCTTCCTTCACCAACAGAGATAGAGACCGGCACCATCGTTGGTGGATTCGCCCACCATCAGGTATTTGCCCTTGCAGATAAGGTTGTGGAAGCTGTGAAGTCCGGTGCTATCAAGAAATTTGTCGTTATGGCTGGCTGTGACGGTCGCCACAAGAGCAGAGATTACTACAGAGAATTTGCTGAAGCTCTTCCAAAAGACACAGTGATACTCACCGCAGGTTGTGCAAAGTATCGTTACAACAAGCTTAACCTTGGTGATATAGGTGGAATTCCACGGGTTCTTGATGCAGGTCAGTGCAACGACAGTTACTCTCTTGCGTTGATCGCACTTAAGCTCAAGGAAGTTTTCGAGCTGGAAGACATCAACGATCTGCCTATCGTCTACAACATCGCATGGTACGAGCAGAAGGCTGTTACAGTGCTTCTTGCCCTGCTTCACCTGGGCGTTAAGAATATCCATCTCGGACCTACGCTCCCTGCATTCCTTTCACCTACAGTTGTGAATGTTCTCGTTGAGAACTTCGGTATCGCCGGAATCAACACGGTTGATGACGATATTAAAAATATGATAGGCTGACGGAACGAAAAATGAAATGCAGGTCACTGGCTCTTATTGCCGGTGGCCTGCTTTTTTACAGGAAGAATGGAATGGAATTCTCACCGTGGGAGTGAGTTGATGATCTCGTCCAGATAATCTGGTCTAATAAGGTTGCTGTTTAGTTCTTCTGCCAGTGCAGCAAGAACATGAACCCTGATCTCCTCTGGGGAAAGTACGGTTTCGGTGGAGGTATATCCATGTTCCTCGAAGTAATCCTGAAGCTCCTCTGTCTTAGAAGAAGGCCATCTTTGAATTTTCTTGTTTCTGAGTCCGGTTATAATCTCTGCAGCGTTACCACCTAGACCTTCGGCCAGGTTGGTGATACGGTCAATAAAGACTTTTGAGACACAATTTGAATCCATAAGAACTCTTCGGTCCACCTTCAAACCCCGACCGGCACGCCAGAATTTACATCCATTCTCCACTGCCGCTGCAGCGGCATATATGGCATCAAACTGAATTGCAGAGCCGGTGAACAATTTTCTTCCTCCGTACTTTACCAGGGTTTTGAACTGCCCCCATTTTTCTATGTTAAGTTTCAGAAGACCGTAAAGAAGAGTGTTATCATTCACAAGATGCCAGAGATGCAATCGGTCAAGATTCTCCTCCAGAGGGTTTATACCGGGTACGCCCAGGGCTCTGCCGTATTCATCACGGGTCATGCCATGGGGTTGAACTGGCGAAGCAGCAGCTAACCTCTGGTCAGGGTCAGGTAGTCTGAGAGGAAAGGAGTCAGCAGCTCCCTTGTTCCGGATCTTACCCAGATCAAACATGCGGTGTTCCGTTCCGGTACTTTCCAGTTTGCTGAGCCATTTGCCGATCTCATCGTGCTGTGCTGTGAAGTAGAAGACCTGACGGCCACTCCTGGCAATTCTGATGACAGCATCTATTATCAGACCGGCTCGAAGGTCATCAGATGTACCAAGTGCCTCATCCAGCAAAAGGGGTAGACGAACAGGTTCATTCAATTCAAGGAAGGCTGTTCTGATGGCGATCAATACCTGAACTCTTTCACCGATCGAAAGTTTTTCAACCGGTTGAGCGAGTCTACCGCTAACACATGCCATGAATCGTGGTGGATTTACTCTGTCATCTATTACAAGTTCCAGCTGCCCCCGGGTGAACTCTGAAACAAGCTCACGTGCTCTGCTGAAAACAAGTGGTCTTGCCCGGTCTACTGCAACTTTCTGAACCCACTCAACCAGCATTTCTCCTGCGGTTGCTCTGCTGTTACGGTCACGGAGATCTTCCAGAACTGCTACTGCAGCATCTTTGTCTCTCATGGCATCCGACAAGTCGTGCCCGGAAAGGGCATTTTCATTACTGAACTGGATTTTGTTGATCTCTTCCAGCAGTTCTTCTCTTTTCTCGGCCTGTCTCTTTGTGTTTTCGATGAGCTCTTCGAGCTCAAAAGTATCAAGTTTCAGCAGATTCTCATTACCTGCAGTTTTGAAGCTTTCAATGTAGTTAACTATTCTGGCTTCCTGTTTGAGAAGTTCTTTTTGGAGTATCAGATAATCCGGTCTTTCTACAAGCCAGTTGTCAATCAAGCTCTCCCGGGAAGGGTCAAGATTCAGCTGGTCGAAAATATCCTGCTTATCAAGTGAAATTCTGCCCAGGGCTGTTTCGGCGGTGATAATTTGCAGTCCGGCAGAGTCACCTGCCTGAATGGCAGTGCGATAGTTTGAGAATTTCAGATTCAGATCATCTATGACACCTGCAACCTGCGCAGCAGATACCGTTTCACGGTATTCGTACCCGTATCTGTGAATGATACCGTTTGTTTCGCTCCGGGATTTTGCCTGTCTCAGTACAAGTCGATTGAGTTCATTGTGTGCAGTTGCCAGAGAGGTGCTGCTCTGCTGCCACTGCATGATGTTCTGCACAAGCAGGGGTAACCACTGGTGATCAACATCTGTAGAGAACCCCAGTTTTTCATCCAGATTGTTTCTCTGCGTGCTTAAAGCGTTTTTTCGTTCTTCGAGAGCAGCTTCATCCGGTTCCAGACGTCTTAACTCTTTAATACGGTTGTCTTCACGAATTCGGAGTTCTGCAAGAGTAATAAGTGAACGGAGCAGATCCAGCAGTGAATTGGTTTCCCAGGAATCCGGTTCGGGAAGGCTTGTCTTTCTGTAACTGGCCTGATAAACAGCTCTTGAATCGGATTCTTTCACTGTGGAACCGCTGGTTTTTCCCAGGAATAACAAACCCGCAGCAGCCAGAAAAAGAATACTCCAGAGAGGGGTGTAGACAACTGCAAGGATTAAACTGAGCAATGCGATAAGAGCTGAAGTGAGCAGCAGAGGTTTCTGTGAATCTGCACCGTTCGTTCCGGCAGGTTCCGGGGTTTCCAGCCAGTGTTTTATTGAAGAGATCCCCTCTCTTATCTGGTTGATCTCAAGATTCTGAACTGTTTCACTTATCTGTTCAGAAAGGAATCTTTTCTTCTTGTTCAGAACAATCTCGTCAGCCTGAACCCCGGCAGAATCCCGAGAGAATGAACTGAGATCTTCTACTTCTATTTTATTCAGAGCATCAAGCTGTGTATGGGTTACATGGTCACCGATTCTGGCTCTGGCTGTATCCTTTTCCGATTGCGCTTTTAGAATAACCCTCTGCTGTGCATCAATATCTTTTTCCAGACTGAGCAGGTCGGTCTGAAGACCTCTGATTGCTGGAATGATGTTTTCATGAACCTGATCACCGGAGAGATTTAGATTTTCCAGCTGTCTGGCAGTTTTTCCTAGATCGGCCTTGGCATCATCAATGCTTCTTTCTGCGGCTGTTTGTTCTGCAGCAAGCTTATCAAGCCTGGTTCGTTCATCTCCATTGAGCAGTGCAACGCCTTCAGAAAATTTCCGCTTTTCAATTTTCAGTTCTCTGTGTTTGCTTTCAACACCCTTAAATGCAAGAGCCTCTTCAAGCACAAGGAATTTCTTTTCTGCTTCTTTTGCCTTTCTGTGCTCATTATTCAGTTCAGGTAAGCGTCTGTTTTCCGCCTCTATCTGCCTTTGTATGGAAATGGCAGCTTCTACCTTTTTGCATTCTGACTTTTCCTGCTGAATTGCTTTCGAGTCTTTTCTGAATCTGTCTTTGAAGCCGAGGCTGATCTTCGCCGCTTCCAGATCGTAGCCTCCCTGACTTTCAGCTGCAATGATTTTTGCAAAGTCGGTGTTTTTTTCATTTATCAATTGGTGAAGAGCAAGCATGTATCGTGAACGATATTCTGCTGGTCCCAGCCCCGGGGTTGTGCCTGTGCCTTCAGAACTGCCGATATCAGCATGGCCGGCATTGATCCGGACTGACCAGACGGTGGTACCGATAGTGAATTTTCCACCGACTGTTGGTCTGCTAAGACCTGAATTTCCCGGCCACAGTAACTCCTGTATTACAAGAGCCGTTGTGCTTTTGCCGGATCCGTTCGGCCCGTAGATCAGGTTTATACCTGCTGATAGATCCTTGAAACTGAACCCGTCATTCTGCTCTATACCCAGTGCCGTGAGAACAGATACATCGGTAAACAGCAGTGATCTGTCACTCATTTGTCTGGCTTACCAACTGGGTTAAAAGGGCTCTCCCGGTTGTGTTCAGGTACTCTCTGGCCATTTCTCCGGTGATTTCCCGCGGAGGCAGCCCGCCGTAGTTTCCAGACCTGTTCAGGTCAATGAGTTTCTCTCTGGTGCTGCGAATGAGTGTGGCAACCTCTTCTGAAACCTGATCATTTTCCAGCTGAAGCAGCAATTTTGCAACGGCGCCAGCAGCGGTGGTGGTTCTGGCGTATTCTTTAAGATCAATGAAAGGCAGGGTCTTGTTTACTATTTTATCCACACTGATTGCTGGAAGGTCGAGGTCCGCTATGACCTGTTCAGTAGCCTGGTTCACTTGATGTGATATTGCAGTATGACCGGTGAGCTGGAAACGGAGGCTTGTATGGGCAAGGAATGGACCTGCTCTGTTAAGGATATCTTTCTGAATGGTGGCTATTCCATCGAGAATGGCACTTTGCAGTTCAGACTGGTCTTCTGCGTGGGAAAGGTCAATTGAGCTCTCATTGTACCACACGGTGGAAATGGGTTGTTGCGCAGGTAAACCGATTAATCCGTTTTGTATATCAAGGATCCATGGTCCGTGGGGACCTTTTTCTCCCGGGTCAAGCGCTTGCGGGGAACCGGGATAAAGCACCCATGGTGTTCCAGCGATTAGTTCCGGGGCATGTATGTGTCCCAACAACCAGCCGCCGGGAGCTGTTGATTGAAGTCGGTTGAGCTGTAGAGGAGCATAGGGGGAAGTTGATTTGAAAAGGTCTCCGTGAATCATTCCCAGAGTTGGTACATGGGGATCGGATTCCAGATCATATGAGTCCAGAGGGCTGACTGATACCTTTTGTGAAGGGAAGGACCAGCCGTCAATATTCAGAGCTTCTCCATTTTTTAGTTCAATGAGAGTTCTTTCCCATTTCCCGTTTCTTCCCAGCAGTTTAAAAAATTCAGGAGAAAGTTGATCTGCTAGTTTTGGCAGCACATCAAAATCATGATTGCCAGCCACTGCCACGGTTTGAATACTATTTTCAGAAAGCCGCAGTATTCCCTTACGCAAAGGCCCGATGGCCTCCCAGAATTTGTTGGTTTGATCTGCAATGTCTCCACTGAGACAGACAATATCAGCGCCCTGCTTTATGGCAAGATCAACGATCCTGTTCCACGCAGATCCTGCACGGAGGCTTTCCTTGCCAACAGTGTCCGGAATCCGGGAAGAAGACCTTCCAATGTGAATATCCCCGGTTAGAATCAGCCGCATTCTGCACAACCTCCTGGGTATATAGTTAGCTGAACTCTGGGTTCTGCCATACCCGGAAAGAATAGCCAGCTGAATTCATGCAGTCAACCACAACGAAAGAATTGTCCGTACAGTACATTATCGCTTGACTCAGGTAAAGACACCCTGCATTATGCCGGGAGGGTGTCATAAAGGAAAGTCGATTAACCAATCAGGAAGGAAGTAGCCATGCTTCATGTTGTAACATTTATTCTTACCTTCCTTCCTACGGTGCTGCTTATGACATATTTTTACAGGCGGGACCGTAACAAAGAACCGGCAAAAGTACTCACCGGTACATTCCTGCTGGGTTTGTTTGCGTTTATTCCAGTAGTTTTTGTTGAAAACCTGTTTTCCTCTTTCGGTGTGTTGAGTCATGCGAATCCGCTTGTTTACAATCTTTACAATATGTTCGCAAATGTAGCGATACCCGAGGAATCTTTCAAACTTCTTGTAATAGTTCTATACAGCGCTCGAACCAGGGCGTTTGATGAACCAATGGACGGCATAGTGTATGGTGTTGCTGCAGCTCTTGGTTTCGCCACTATCGAGAACATTTTTTATGTTCTGGGTGGAGGACTTGGAACCGCCGTGATCCGTGCGCTGCTTTCTGTTCCAAGCCATGCGTTCTGGGGGGCTATTCTGGGTTACTCGGTAGCTCAGGTTCGTTTTAAGGGCAAAGCGAAGATATTAGTTCTTGCTGGGTTGTTCATTGCCGTCTCTCTCCACAGCATCTTCAATTACCTGCTGATAACAGTAGAGGGCAGCGAAGCTTACTTCGGGGCTCTCAGTGGATTCTTCATACTCGGCCTGCTCCACATTCTGTTCATCGTATTCGCCTTTGAGATTATATGGATACTGCGAACTATCAGGCGTCTCCGCCTGGAGCAGGATCAGATCGCAGAGAAGAAAGCAGAGTGAAGAAACTCGTCCCGGGGGTTACCAGAGACTTTCTGATGCTGCTGGCAGGGTATACCTGGGTTTGCGTGGGCTTTATGCTGATCTACAGGGCGTATTCCTGGCTCTCTGCCGCACCGGAAGTGAATGGCCTGATCTATGCAGGCGGTGGGATTATGATTGCCCTGCTCATTCATCATTTCGGATTTCTCAAGATAGTTAACAAGAACCTGCAAAGGATTCATAATCTGGAGGAGAAAGCACTTGTTACCTCCTTTCTTCAAAAAAAGAGCTATCTGCTGATTCTGGTCATGATTGCCATGGGAATTTTTCTGAGGAGTTCGGGAATACCGAAGCATTATCTTGCAACATTGTACATTGGAATTGGTGCAGCCCTGATATTGTCCAGTTTGAGATATTTCAGGATCAGTATTACCGGTTTTAGGAATTCTATCCCTGGTGAGTAAAGTTGAATCCAGCAACAGAGCTTCTCCGGGGTGCTATTCTCGATGAGATTCAACGCGTGCTGACCAGCATACCGGCCTCCGTTCTTTGAGCGGAAGCATAAAAACGAAGTGAATATATTTCTTATATCATGTCAAGTATATTTACCTGCTTAAATCAGCGAAACCTGCATCCGCCTGTGCAGTTTCCCGGCAGTTTGCAGGAGAAACAGTGGTCAAATCGTCTCCAGTCCCTGAATTCACCAATCTCCACTGAGCTGCTCCCGAGTATTTCAGTAAAGGAGTTTTCTAACAGATTTCCAAGAATTTCTCTGTTCTGCTCACAGGTGCGAAGATTGCCACTGGGGTCGATCGCCCACTTTGATTCACCGCACTGGCAGGTGGAGAAAACAATGCCCGGGAATTCTGTGCTGGACGCAATACAGGGTTCAACAGGTATGCCTGTGTAAATGTATATGCCTGCTGCTGCCGCAGCTCTGTCTGCATATTTCAATGCAGTTAGAAGATCTTCGTTACTCAACTGCAGTTCTTGTGAATGATGTTTTCCCCGCCCTGTGGGTACGAACCGGTTCAGAGCAACAGCGTCAGCGCCAAGAACTGCTGCCAGTTCACAGAGAATTCCAGTTCTTTCATAATTGTTCTTGTGAATGCAGATGGAGGCGGTAACAGTACATCCGGATTTTGCTGCAGATGCCAGTGCAAGCCTGGTTTTCGTTGCCGGTTCAGAAAAGCCGATATCAAAGTGCTCAATGCCGCTTTCTATCAGACTGTTTACTAACTTATCAGTGAGAAGAGTGCCATTTGTGGCAAGAGCAGCCTTCATGTCGAACTTTCTACACATCCGGACAATTTCATGAAGATCACTTCTCAGAAGAGGTTCTCCTCCTGTAAAAGTTACCCCCATGACTCCGGAAGCTTTCGAGATGTTGTGAAGTACCTTCTCGATTTCATCCAGGGAGAGTTCCGATCTTTCCTGTCTGCCATTTTCAAGCCACACATTGTAGCAGAACTCGCAGTCAAGATTGCATTTTTCTGTTACTTCAAAAGCAAACCACTTGGAGCTCAGATGTTTGCCTCCATGAGATCGATAAGAAGGATTCTAAGAACGGGCTTTGCCTTCTCAAACTCTTCATACCTTACCAGAAACTCCTGGTGTTGCTGAACTGCTGCCTGGTAGTGCTCGATGTGTTCACCGGGATTCTCTCTGCTGAGAGTATCCAGCGCAGCTTTGTAGGAAAGGTCAAGTCTTGCAATAATCATATCAGTATCAAGCCCGTCAACCGGATCATTATAGAAACCGTAATCGGCTTGCAGTTGAACATCATCCATTATCTCAAGAACTGCCAGGGTTTCAGCCCGGTCCAGAAGAGAGTCTCTTGCAGCAATGAATTCACGCGGAGTTATTTCCCCTGCTCTGACCAGACTGGTAAGTGTTGTAATTCTCTCCTCAAAATTAAAGAGCTGACTTTCGCGTACAAGGAGCCCCCATGGGGGGATCATACGGGTAAGCATGGTCATGTTGACCCTGCTGGCGCGTAAAACCCGGGTATCAGTGATTCTCTGTATCATGGAAACAGCTGTTTCAGTTTCCGGAGAAGCAAAGTCTGTCACTGCGAACAGAGAACGGACAAGAGAACTCAGCGAGTCTCCCTTTGCTGTAGCCATAGGGAATTCATAATGCAACTCTGAAGCTTCCAGGCGGTCTACAATTCGCCAGATCTCTTTCAGAGTTGACCAGTTCTGTGATTCAATAACTGACTGAATGTCAGCCTCCTGAATGTGAGTTCCACTGGCATTTACTGCAGGAACTGCCAGTAGAAGCGAGCTTCCAATTGCAATCTGCTTATTCATATATTCTCTTTCTCTACTGCATAGTTTCAGGATCGATCAGATCCATAAGAAGGATTCTGAGAACTGGTTTTGTCTCTGCAAATTCATCGTATCTTTCCATGAATTGTTCGTGCTGCAGTACAACAGTTTGGAAATACTCAGTGTTTACTGAGAGTTTTGCTTTATTAAGAGTATCCAGCGCTGCTCTGTAGGACATGTCAAGCCGTTCCAGAACCAGATCTGTGTCAACTATCTCCGGCTGCCAGCCATCATAGTCATAGTTCCGGTGTGTTCGAACATCCTGCAGTATCTCAAGCATAGCCCAGGTTTCCGCTCTTTCCATAAGGGTATCTCTTGCAGCGGCGAACTCTACTGCGGTTATCTCTCCTGATTCCACAAGATCTGAGAGGATTGTGATTCTCTCCTCAAAGTTGTAGAGCTGGTTGTCCTGGACGATTTCAGTCCATGGAGGCATCATTCGGGTAATCAGAGAGATGTTGATTCTGCTCAGGTGCATAATTCTTGTTGCAGTGATTCTTTTTATCAGACGAATCGCTGATTGCAGGTGCGGATCCTCTATTGCAGATTCCAGCAGCAGTGTATCTATAACCGTCCTGAGAGAGTCTCCCTTTTCTCCAGCAATAGGAAAAACAGAGAAGCGATCTGCTGGCTTTATCTGATCGATGATCTCCCAGATGTCTTTTAGCGTTTCCCAGTCTTCGGATTCAATCACTGACTGAACATCAGAGGCATCTGCGTATACAACTGGAGCCGCAAGCAGAATGGCTCCTGTAAGCGTTATTCCTGCGTTACTCTTCATCAAAGTTTCTCCTTTCTTCTCTTGATGCAGTAAAAATATACCATAAAAAACCTCGATTTGTTCCATTGCACATTCTTGGCTGATTGACAAATTGAAGTTTTGAGTTATCATTCATGTTCTCGTACCCCGTTCAACAAGGAGGTTTTTAATGATCATGAGGTACTCAGTAATCTAAAAGGGCTTCTGTCCTTTCCAGTTTACATACAACCTTCTTTTACAGGCATCTTGTGCCGTGGATCAAATGTTTTGAACGGAGTTCCAAGTTGACACATAATTTTTACGATGATGACTCAAAGAGTAAAACCCATAAAGCAAGCTCAGCAAAGCTGCTTTTGAGGTTTCTGCCCTACCTGAAGCCACACTGGAAAGCATTCAGCCTGGCGATCTTTCTCCTGTTCTTTGCAATAGCAGGGGAGCTTGCAGGGCCTCTGGTGCTTCGTGCAGTGATAGATGATGCTATTCCCGCAGGAAGTGCATCAGACATAGTGAAGCTCTCCGGTCTTTTTGCTCTGATATTTCTTGTTACCATGGTTATTTCCTATGCGCAGGTAATTGTGGCAACCCGTATAGGTCTTTCCATTGTTCGTTCTCTGAAACGGAAGCTGTTCGATCATGTGATGACTCTTTCAATGGGTTTTTTCCATGCGAACCCATCTGGAAAGCTCATGGCTCGTGTTGAAAGTGATACAGAGAGAGTGCGGATGCTCTTCAGTGAAACCAGCATGGCTCTTCTTAGAAATGCAGCAATGGTGGTTGGTACTCTTTTGATCATGTTCAAAGCGAACAGCTACATAGCCCTGCGTGTACTGGCCGTAACCATTCCTGTTGGGCTGATCGCATTGTTTGTGCTGCGGAGAATGCGCGGCATGTGGATGGATGTTCGGAAGGCATATGCGTCAATCGCAGCGGTTGCTTCAGAATATGTTCGGGCAGTGCCTGTGCTTCAGGTATTCGGTTCCACTGGATACGCCCTGAAAAAAATGCATAAGCAGGGTAGAAACTACTTCAAGAAGGAAGTTAAAGCCTTTTTGTGGGAATACACATTCTGGAGTTTCCTGGGTTCTCTTGAAATAGCCGCAATAGGTGTGATACTGGTTTCAGGCAGACCTGGTGTTATCAGTGGTGTTGTTACTGTTGGTACTGTTGTGATGTTTGTTGAATACACCAGAAGACTCTTCGGTCCCCTTGTGATGTTCTCTGAAACGCTGAACCAGATACAGCGGGCGCTGGCGTCCGGTGAAAGACTTATTGAGATACTGGACACTTCCACCCAGACCCCTGATGGAAGTTTGAAGAATTCCGGTTTCCCGAATCCCTGGAACAGGATAGAGTTTGAGGATGTGTGGTTTCGTTATTCAGAGGAAAGTGAGTGGGCTTTGAAAGGAGTCAGCTTTACTCTCACAAGAGGAGAGACCGTTGCTCTGGTTGGTGACAGCGGCGGCGGGAAAAGCACCATTGTTTCACTGCTCATGAGATTCTATCACATTGAAAAAGGCAGAATTTCCATTGATGGTGTTAACATCTATGACCTTACACTTGACGCATGGCGAAGTGGTCTGGGTCTGGTTTTGCAGGAGGTCAACCTGTTCTCTGGAACGCTTTCCGGTAACCTCACTGTTTTTGACCACTCAGTTTCCAGAGAGAAGCAGGAAAAGGCATTGCAGATCATAGAAGCCGGAGAGTTGCTGGAACGGATCCCCGGTGGTCTGGATGGAAGGATAAGTGAGGGTGGAACGAACCTTTCAATGGGCCAGCGGCAGTTGATAAACATTGCAAGAGCTATGCTTCGGCAACCTGAAATTCTTGTTCTTGATGAGGCCACCTCAAGCGTTGATCCCGGCACAGAGCAGAGAATTCAGAGGGCTACAGATCTTGCCATGCATGGCAGAACAGCCCTTGTGGTTGCCCACAGGCTAGCCACGATTGTACACGCTTCGCAGATAATTGTTATTCGCCACGGAATAGTAGCAGAGCAGGGAACCCACAGCGAACTGCTTGTGAAGAACGGCATATATGCAAGACTTCACAGCCTTCAGTTCGGAGGTGATCCAGTTGCTCAGTAAAGGCATGAAGAAATGGTCGAAGTATCTGAAATGGATCTTTAACTATTGGAAACCTGTTCGAAAGTATATGGTGTTCCTGATCCTCTTTACACTGCTTTCAAGCGTGGTTGCACTTGGCTTTCCTCTGGTATTCAGATATCTGCTTGATCATGTGCACACCATTCTGGGAACCCCGGATTCAGCAGGATTCAATAAGATAATATGGGTTCTTGCAGGGCTGGCAATTGCAAGGTTTGTGGCAGGGCTGTATCCAGGGGCCAGGGCAATAATCAACAGCACAATAGGAATTCTGGTTCGTGATGATGTTTTCGGGGCGATCATGCGGAAGGACTGGCGGTTTTTTAACAAGTTCCGCCCTGGGGATCTTACCACCCGCCTTACCGATGACATCACAGATTACCCCAGAATTGCATGGTTCAGTTGCAGTGCGTTTTTCAGAGCTCTTGAATCGACTTCCAGACTGGTGTTCTGTATGGCTGTGATGTTCTTCATGAGCTGGAAGCTGACTCTTATAGCCATGGCACCCCTGCCGGTGATGCTGTTCATCTTTTATACAGTGGAGCACAGGCTTGGAAAGAAAGTAACAGCCAGCAGAAAAGCTACCAGTCATACCAACGACTTGCTTGACAGCACCTTTGACGGCATAGCTATTGTCAAAGCATATCGTGCGGAAAAACCTCTTGCTGCAAGGCTTCATCGTCTTCTTGATGAGAGATTTGACATAGATTTCTCGCTGATGAAGCTGGAGATGATCATACATGGATTGTACAGCATCATAGGCCAGGTGGGTAAGGTTACCGTTATGCTGGTTGGTGGTCTTATGGTAATTGATGACAAGATAGGGATAGGTGATTTTTACGCCTTTTATGTTTATCTGGATATGCTTCTTGCTCCCATGATGGATATTCCAAATCTCTTTGTTGCTTCCCGTCAGGCTTTTGTATCAATCGACAGGGAGATGGAAGTTATGGACTTTCCCCAGCAGAAGAAACAGAATGAAGATGGGGAACCGGTGGAAAGGGTTAACGAGATCCAGGCAGTGAACGCTTCTTTCAGCTATGACAGTGGAGGCGGGCTCAGGGACTTGAACTTCCACTTCAAGGCACCCTCGGTGATAGCAGTGGTTGGTGAAGTTGGATCCGGCAAGACAACCCTTCTGAAAATGCTTACAGGTTTGTTGCCTGCGGACAGCGGCAGCATTACAGTTAACGGCAAAGAACTTGGAGTGGTAAACATTACGTCGGCTCTAGGTTATGTTCCACAGGACTCAGTGCTTCTTGGCGAATCTGTTGAAGAGAATGTCAGATTCGGCAGGGATTTTGTATCTGATGCTGATATCGAGAATGCTCTTAAGGTTGCCGGTATCGGAGCGGATGAACTTGGAGAGAACAAGATCCTTGGTCAGAGGGGTGTTGGTGCCAGTGGGGGTCAGCGGCAGAGAATCGCAATAGCCAGGGCTCTTGCGGGAAAACCCTCATTGCTTCTACTTGATGATTGCACCGCCGCTCTTGATGCGCAGAAGGAAGATGCTTTCTGGGAGAATCTCAGATCAGGGGGGTTGAGTCCTCTGACTCTGGTTGTTACGCACAGGGAAGCAACAGTAAGACAGAGTGAGATGGTTCTTTTTATAAGTAACGGAAAACTAATGGATACTGGAATTCACAGCGATTTGCTGAAAAGCAATCCAGAGTACGCCCGGGTTATCCGGGGAATGGAATCGGAGGAGAGTAATCATGGCTAGAGAACACGATATCAAGAAAGCACTGGATGAACTGAGAACAGATAACCATTTCGATTTGTTTCTTCGGGAAACAGGGGAGAGGATTCTTTTCACCTTTACAATTCTTAACGCTCTGAAAGATGATGCAAGTCCGGAAAGAGTTAAGGAACTGAATGAGAAAGCGCAGGCTCCTCTTCTTTCGGAAACCTATGAGAAAAGCCTTGCAAATCCTGCAAAAGCGGTAGAGGTTTTCGGAGAAGAACTTGGAAGATTTGTTTCTGTTTTCAATTACAGAGCGCTTCTGCTCTTCAATAACGCTTTTAGAGGGAATGCTCCAGCAGTTGAGCAGTGGGCAGACCACTGGCTTGAAGCGAGAATAGCAGGTCAGGATGGTTTTGCCGCACTGATGAAAGAAAGATGGGCTGAGGTCAGGCTCGATCTGAATGAAAAGATGTATCGTGAGGCATATGATCCTTCGAGCAGTTTTTACACCGATATAGCTCTTGCTGCCAATGCTGATGATCTTTCATATCTCTACAGGTACGGGGTTAGAATAACAGAGAACAATACAAAAACTGCTTCCTTCATCAACTCTCTTCCCGAAGAGGATATCAAGCTTATCGTGGAAACCATGGTTGAGGCATACATCGAGGGATTTACCGAATCCGGTATGGATCACTCGATCAAGAATTCTCTGGGGCTGGCAATACCTGCAGGCTACGAGCGGATCGTACCGGGACTAATTGCAGGTTTTGAAAAATTTGGTCTCAAGATGTTTGTTAGAATGGTCCAGGGAGCAAAACTCAACAGGCAGGCAGCTTACGACCACAGATTCGACTATGCTCTCAGCATCACAGAGGAAATGGTTGAAAAAAGAATCGCTGTGGTTGAAGAGATTTTCAGCGGGATGACCGATGTGTTGGGCAATTTCTCCGGATCGGCATATCTGGAGGTTTTCGGAGAACCTCCATTCAGCCCTGTTCTTAAGCCTGAAGCATGCAAGGCGGATGACAAGGCTTCAGGTCTGTTCAACAAACAGATGCAGGGGCTGCGGATGACTGCCAACGAATACATGCCCGGTGATGAAACCAGTTTTGAGATCATCGCATTCCCATCCCCTGAGATTCAGGGTGACTTCCAGGAGATATTTAAGGATACTGTGAGGCTTAACACTCTTTCAAACAAAACATACAGGCCGGTTCAACAGGCCATCATCGATGCCATGGACGGCGCAGAGTACGCTCATGTTCTTGGTAGTGGCACCAATGAAACCGATCTTAAAGTTTCATTGTGCCCAATAAGTGACCCCGAAAAAGAGACTATCTTCGAGAATTGTCTTGCTTCTGTCAACATTCCTCTGGGAGAGGTGTTCACATCTCCGGTCCTCAAGGGAACAACTGGATTACTCCATGTTGAAGAGTCTTTCTTGAGAGGGCTGAAGTACGACAACATCCGCCTTGAGTTCAAAGATGGTTATGTGTCTGAATGGTCATGCAACAACTTCGATGACCCGGAGCGAGGAAAGGATTACATAACCGAGAACCTCTTTTTTCCTCACAAAACCCTTCCACTTGGTGAATTTGCCATAGGAACAAACACAGTTGTTTATGCCATGGCTTTGAAACACAAGATCATGGGTCTGCTTCCCATTCTTATTCTGGAGAAGATGGGCCCTCACTTCGCCGTTGGTGATACATGCTACTCATGGTCCGAAGACTCTCAGAAACCCAGCCCTGTAACCGGTAAGACCATGATCGCTGTTGATAATGAGAAGACAATACAGCGCAGGGAAGACCCTTCACTTGCCTACACCAACAAGCATACCGATGTGACTCTTCCATACAGCTCGCTGGACTCTATCAGCGTGATCCATCCAGGCGGCAGGGAAGTTTTCATAATCAAGGGTGGAAGATTTGTGCTGCCGGGTACAGAGATGCTTAACGAAGCCATAGATGAAGCACACGGATACCTTTAAAAACTGCATGCTCTGTCCACGCCGGTGCGGTGTGGACAGGCTTTCCGGTGACACCGGTTACTGCGGGGCGGGCTCTGTAATGGAGGTCGCCTCGCTTGTTGTTCACAAGGGAGAAGAACCGTTCCTCGCAGGAGAAAAAGGTGTAGGCAACGTGTTCTTCAACCACTGTTCAATGAACTGCGTCTACTGTCAGAATTACCAGATCAGCAGGTTCGGAGGGGGCACGGAATACACGTCTGACGCCCTTGCATCGAAGTTGATCGATTTTCAGGAACAGGGCTGCCCCACAGTGGGTTTTGTTTCACCAGGCCACTATCTGCCACTGGTTGCTGAAACAATTCAGACAGCCGGGAAGAAAGGCCTTACCGTTCCCGTTATCTGGAACTCAAACGGGTTTGAAACAGTGGAAGCACTGGTCATGCTTGAAGGTCTTGTGGATATCTATCTGCCGGACTTCAAGTACTGGAGTAAAGATTACTCCAGAAAGTATTCTGATACACCAGACTATCCTGAGGCAGCAAGAACTTCCATAAAGGAAATGTTCAGACAGGTCGGGCCACTGAAAATAGAAAATGGAATAGCCACAGAAGGTCTCTGCATCAGACACCTGGTTCTTCCCAATGATCTTGCTGACACGGAAGAGATACTTCGCTTCATTGCGTCGGTATCAACAGACATTTCAGTGAGCCTGATGTCCCAGTATAACCCGGTGTACCGGGCAGATGAGTTTGTTCTTCTCTCTAGGAAACTGAGACCATCAGAGTACTGGAAAGTTGTGCAGATAGCAGAGGAACTGGGTCTTTCAAACACTCTTATTCAGGAGCCTGATTCCTCACCGGATCACTATCTGCCTGATTTCAAGAAGAAAAACATTTTCAGAACCTGAGGGATGATTTGAAGACAGCTATTCAGCTACTTGCCCTCCCATGGAGATCTAAAGCATATTCTTACTGGAAACAGAAGCAAAAGGAATGAATTTTGAAAAGCATAGACAACACTGAATTGTTGCAGATTATTGCTCGTGATGAAGATAGTAGCCATCAATTCAAAGCTGATGTTACCAATGAGCTTTCTGTAGCTCAGGAAATGATCGCCTTCAGTAACACCATAGGTGGACTGCTTTTAATAGGAGTTTCAGATGATGGCTCTATATCCGGTTTGACCCGCGTTGATATCAACAGAATAAACAACCTTATTTCAAACGCAGCTTCCCAGCAGATCAAGCCCTCTATCAACCCTCTCACCAGGAATTACTCTTTTGCTGAAGGTCTTGTCATGGTGGTTCATGTTCAACCGGGATTGTCTAAACCCTACATGGACAGGAATGGGGTTATCTGGGTAAAAAACGGAGCAGACAAAAGAAAAGCTACTTCTCGCGAAGAGATCCAGAGGATGTACCAGAGCTCCGGACTGCTACACGGCGATGAAGTTCTTGTCCCAAGAATGACTGCTGACAATATTGATGAAAAAGTATTTTCGGCTTTTTACAGAAAGCAATTCGGCGAGGAATTTGAGGAACAGGATCTGCCTTTACATCAAATCATTGAGAACATGGATTTGAGTAGAAACGGCACTCTTAACATTGCCGGGGCACTGCTGTTTGGTAAAAACACTGTGTATAGATTACCGGTATTTATTGTAAAGTGTGTACATTACCCGGGCGTTGAGATAAGCGACGATAATTACATAGACAGCGAAGATTATTCCGGTACAATAAAAGACATGTTTGATGGTTCCCTGAAATACATTTTAAGAAATATCAGAAGGATTCAAAATGGTCAGGGAGTGAATTCTCTTGGAGAACTTGAAATTCCCAAAATTGTTTTTGAAGAGCTGATAACAAATGCAATTATCCATAGAGACTATTTTGTTTCGGCACCAATACGAATCATGGTCTTCGGCAACCGATTTGAGATCATCAATCCCGGGCATTTGCCGAACAACTTAACCATCTCAAATATAAAGAGTGGTAACTCAAACATCAGAAATCCTATTCTTACTTCATTTGCAACAAGAATACTGCCCTATAGAGGGTTGGGAACGGGAATTCGTCGAGCCTTAAAAGCATACAGCAATATTGAATTTGTCAATGACAGAGACAATAATATGTTCAAAGCAGTTGTTCATTATCCGCAGATCGCTGAGTTCTAATTCTTTATGCAAACCATGCCCTGGAATAGTATCGCCTGAAAGTCGAGCCCAATTACAGGTTTCTATCAGGTTCCAATTCAGGCAGAACACTAATTTGATTCGATTAATTTTAGAGCTTCATCCTTGACAAGGAAAGATATATTTCACAAGATAGTGCGAGTCGTATCCGGTAACAGTTTTTAATGTACAATGATGGTAAGTAATTTTCTTGTTTTTAA